>JAQWRO010000018.1 GCA_029243665.1 Gammaproteobacteria bacterium | reverse complement strand
GGATCTACACCATAAATTCTCAATGATGATAGCATTTAATTTGTGATGATCAAAGGGTTTTTCTGGTATCTAAAAAGCATGAAACACAATGGATTGAATTTTATACAATTTTTATTTTTGACTTTCTTTGTAAGCCCGATCTTGACTGCGTTTCCATTCTTTTTCTTTAAGACTGGCTCTTTTATCATAAAGCTTTTTACCTTTGCCTAATGCTAAAGTCATTTTTACTTTGTTATTATGCCAATATAAATCAAGTGGAATGAGTGTGTAGCCTTTTTGCTGTACTTGGCCAATAAGTCTGTCTAGCTCTCTACGATGCATTAAAATCTTTCTTGCTCTTGTTGGGTCAGCTTTGGTATATGCACAAGTGGTTTTTGGCACTGAGAAATGAGCTTTGCTCAAAAAAGCTTCACCATGTTTGAAATGTACATGACTATCTTTGAGCTGAATTGTTTTGGCTCTGGCGCTTTTAACCTCCCAACCATTTAAGACTAGACCTACTTGATAAGTGTCCTCAATGTGAAAGTCATGTTTTGCTTTACGATTGCTTGCAATCGTTTTATCATTAGTTACTGCCATGACTATATTATCTACCATAAATTCGAAGTTCGTCAACTCATGATACAAGTAAAGCGTCAAAGTGTTGTTTCTTACACCCCAAAACAAATGTATGATTTAGTCAATGATGTCAATCAGTACAAAGCATTTGTGCCATATTGTTCAGAAAGCAAGGTCTTATCTAAAACAGCAAATCAAGTGGTTGCAGCGCTCACATTTAGTTTAGGGCCCGTCCGACAAACATTCAAAACTCAGAACACATTAACCCCTTGTAGTCGTATCGAGCTTAATTTAATGTCAGGACCTTTTCAGTCACTAAGGGGGTATTGGTCTTTCAAGCCTGTTGGCAGTGGTACATTGATTGAAATGGATATTGAGTTTGAAATTGCTGCCTCTGCCACAGCTTGGATGATTAAGCCAATTTTACATTCAACCATTGAGCAATTAGTTGATACTTTTACAAAAAGAGCACAAATAGTTTATGGCTAGTAAAGCACATGCAGAGGTCATTTGGTTCTCATCAAAGGAAAATTATCATTGGGTATGTATTGCTTTGGAAGATTCGCCGATGACTGTGCAAGCTATTTTAAAGGTGCTCCCCTGGTCGTATGATTCTAAAGCCTATGTTGTTGGCATCTGGGGGCGACAAGTTAAATTAGATCAAGTTGTTAAAGCGGGTGATAGAATTGAATTATATCGCCCATTAGCCTTAACGCCAAATGAAATAAGGCTAAGAAGAAAAAAATCAAACTGATTGATTGGGTCTAATAGACATCAAATAGTTGTTGTTGAAAACAAGTTTAAATACCAATGGCTTTTTATATTTAGAGTTTTCAATCATATAGTACCATTGATTATTGTGATCTATATGCTTGAAGCTTGGTTGCCCAAGTGTGGCTACAACAGTGGCTTCATCGTCACCTATATGAATTTTTGTAAATTCTGCTGTATTAATAGGGCTGCCTTGCTCCATATCAGGCATATATGGAAAGTTTGAGCAACCGGCAAACAAAATAAATAATAAACATGTTATAATAAATCTCATAGGTCATATTCTAACGAACAATGATATTAAGAACAACAATCTTCTTGATCTTATTGGACAATTAGCTAAAATGACTCAATAAAGCGAGTGTACTATGTCATTTCAATTTAAACGTATTTTAATTTATTCTATTCAGGGAAAGTCTGTTGATGTTGTTAAAACAGTGATTGATTGGTTACAGTCTAGATTGTTTCAAGTTTCTATTTATAAAGAAACAGCATCACTGATGAATATTACGCATGTGCCTCAATTGGGTGACGATGATATAAAAAATAACGATTTAATGGTCGTTATTGGTGGTGATGGCTCAATGCTTTCAGCTGCTAATAAAACAGTACACCACAATTTACCGATTCTTGGCATTAACACTGGAAAACTAGGCTTTTTAGTAGATCACAATCCAGGTGATTTCAGCGGTATAGAGTCTGTTTTGAAAGGTAATTACTTAGAAGAAAGAAGAACTTTGCTCAGTATTAAGCATGGTGAAAAACAAGCGCTTGCAATGAATGAAGTCTTTATTTCAAGGCAAGAGGTTGGCAGAATCATGTCCCTTACCATGTTGATCAATGATGAAAGTGTTTGCCAATATTCCGCAGACGGGCTTATCATCGCAACACCCTCGGGTTCAACAGCACATGCAATGAGTGCGGGTGGTACCATTCTTCATCCAGAATCAAATTCATTCATCGTTATACCAGTGTGTCCGCATAAATTAAATTCTAGACCCATAGTCATACCAGAGCATGAGAAAATTACCATCCAAGTTTGTGACAATGATCGTGTTACACCTTGCATCTCAAGTGATGGTCGAGACGCTGAAAAAATTAATAACGATGATAAAGTACAGATTCAGGCTTTTCCCGAACAAGTTAGATTGATTCATCAATCTAACTATTCATTTTATGCGACGTTGAAACAAAAACTACATTGGGAGAAAATACTCGATGCTTAATTGGCTTAGCATTGAAAATTATATTTTAATTGACGCTTTGAAATTGTCATTTGAGCCTGGCTTTAATGTGCTTACAGGGCCTACAGGATCAGGAAAGTCAATGATTACTAATGCTTTGGGTGTTTTGTTTGGCGCAAGAATACAAAGCAATTCTGCATTAGATCAATCAAAACCTATTACCATAAAAGCTTCTTTAAAAGCGGACAAGGAGTGCTTTCATACGTTTAAAAACTATATGAATGACAAGCAGAGTTTTGATTTGGAGCGCACGATCAAACAAGGTAAGTCTGTTTACAAATGTAATGGTGAGCCGATAAAATTAGTTGATGTCATTAAGATAAGGGATACACATTTTTGTCATCGACAACAACATCAGCAGCTTGATTTGTTCAATGATACACTTCATTTAGATTGGCTAGATGATTTTGGTGCAATTGATCGTAATCAGGTTGAGGCTGCATTTGCAGAGTGGCAAAAGTGTAAGCATCAGCTTAAAATACTTCGTCAACTAAAAAGTAGTCATGACGAGCTAACCATTGAGCATTTTTATCAAGAATTAGCTAATTTTTTTCAGAACATGTGTACATATGATGAGCTGAATCAACAGCTTGATATCGAAATACAAAAAAAACGCACAATAGACCTTGTCAAAGGTATTTACCAAGACCTTAATGCATCTAACTTAGATGATAAAATTGGACGGATAAAAGATGTATATCCTGATTATGAGGTGACAGAAACACTGGCGAATTTTTTAAGTACCCAAGATAAAACAATCATGTCGCTAGATGATTTTTTACAAACGCGATCAGATCAGTCAAAGTATGAGGATTTACAAGAAACTTTAAATGCTTGGCATGAGCTTTCACGTAAACACCGCTGTCAGCCCTACGAGTTATATGCTGTTTTTGAACAAATTCAAGAAACCATGCAAACGCTATCGAACTTGGATGAGAACCAAGCATTCGATGCCTGTCAAAAAGCTGAAAAAAATTATAATCAGTATGCTGAATCACTCAAACAGCAAAGAAAACAAATAGCAATTGATTTGGCTAAAAAAATGACTGATTCTGTTCAAACGCTTGGTATGCAACACGCATTGTTTTTTATCAATATGACAGAGGGTGATCCTAGTAAAAGAGGCTCAGACGTCTGTCAATTTTTGATGAGTACTAATCCAGGACAGATGCCGCAGTCTCTTAAAGAAACTTTATCGGGTGGAGAGTTGTCACGTGTTGGGTTGGCATTGCAAGAACATTGTGCGTCTCATATGAAGCCCATACAGCTTCTAGATGAGGTGGATGTAGGTATTAGCGGTCAAGTAGCCGAGCAAGTGGCTCAGCTGCTCTATAAGCGCTCGAAAAATCACCAAATCATTGCCATATCCCATCTGCCACAAATGGCAATGATGGCAGATCAGCATGGGTATATTTCAAAAGGCGTAAAAGGCGATCAAGCTTGTATAAACTTTAAGTGGTTGAATGATAATGAGAGAATTGATGGGCTTGCAGAGCTTTTGGCAGGTAAAAAAATTAATGATGCTGCACGAGAGAATGCGCAACAGCTTTTGGAATCAGCAATTATTGAAAAAGAAGCTTTAGTGTAGACTTCTTGCATTAGTTTCTTTAACTAAACAAGCGCATGTTAATAAACCAATTAGTGTACAGATAGGCATTAAAATAAATGCTGACTGAAAATCAATTAGGTTGAAGACAATCTCGGTATTTGTCACATTATCAGCTGTAAAATACTCTAATAGTGAGCTGACCAGTGGTTGTAAGATGATGCCACCAGCAATCACAGCCATATTGTTTAACCCAATGGCTGTTCCAATCACGTTTCTCGGGTTATTATCACTCACTAAGCCAAATGTGACACACTGTGCTGCTGATGCAAAGCCAAAGAAAAATAAACCCATGTCAATGATGATGCCGTTATTAATGGGCGTGTAGATTAAAGAATAGGTTGTCAAAAGCATGATGATATAACTTAAGTAAATAGGTTTTTTTCTTGAGTTAATCCGGTTAGATAGCCACCCAAATATAGGTCCACCCAAAGCGACACCAACCCACACCCAACTCATCATAAGGCTTGCTTGTGTGATTGAGATACCATGAGTTTGTGTTATAAAAGTTCTACCCCAAAGTTCAGCAAAAACAGTCATTGGTGCCCAGTAACAAAAGCCCATGATCGCCACAAACCAAGTTTGGGGGTTTTGTACCACAACTTTAAGACGTTTGCTTTCTTTCATTTGTTGCATGGCATGGTGATGTCTTTGTGGTTGTGTTGGTTTATCACGTACAACCAGCCAAATAACCAAAGCTAGTAGTAGACCAAACATGCCTGATTTGAAACATGTTTGACGCCAGCCTATGCTTTCTGTTAAATAAGCAACGGGTTCATTACCAATGATGGCACCAAGAGCACCTAAGGCTTGTATGCAGCCACCAATCATGGCAAAACGATTCGATGAAAACCAATATTTTGCAACTAATAATGGGCAAGCATAAGCAAAAGATGAGCCAAAGCCAATTAAGAATCTACTAATTGCAGCTGTGGATTGGTTCGTGGCACTACCAGACAACATTGTTGCAATGGCACAAATAATGGTTGCTACGGTAAGTAACCTTCTTGGTCCAAATCTATCTACCAAAAGTCCAGCAGGAATTTGCATGAAAGTATATGATACGTAGAACATAGATGAAATGATGCCAAGTTGATGGGCGTTGATGTTTAGGTCTCTCATTAAGTTTTCAGTGATAACGCTTGGAATAACTCTGAGATAGAACTCATAAACATAAAGCAATGATGCAACAATCAAAATTAATATAGCAATAGATGCATGATGCTTTTTAGGCATAAAACCCCCCTAATGGTAGCGACGCTTGCAATGTGTTTCTTGCAAAAGAAAAAAGCTTGCCAACAAGCCCATTATACAGCAAACAGGCAAGATCCACATGGCGTCGTGGTATTCAACCGCGGAATATAATCTAACACCTTTATCAGATATTTGGCCTGTCCAAAAGATATCTAAAACCCATCCAAATAAAGGTTGTAATAAAACACCGCCAAAGATTACTGACATATTGTTAAAGCTTATCGCTGTGCCTGCAACAGAAATAGGGTTTTGGTCTTTGATTAATCCAAATGTCACCGGTTGAGATGCAGCAGATGTACCTAACATGAATAAGACAACATCAAAAAACATTGGTGATAGATGATGACTCATATTAAGTATGAGTGTGGCGGTGATGCCAACGCTAAAGCAAATGATCAGTGGAATACGACGACTTTTAATATGATCTGACCACCAACCTACAATTGGGCTCATGATGGCAATGCTAACCCATATCCAAAGTAAGTGAGTGGCTGCTGCTTCATTTGAAATTTGGAACATGTGGGTAATGGATTGTATGCCCCACAGTTCTCCAAATACAGCAATAGGCCCCCAGCAACAAAAGCCTATAAATCCAATGACCCAGTTTTGTTTTTTTGTGATGATTTTACACAAACGTTGCCATTCGGTGGTAATGCGATGGTCATCGCCAAGTGTATGAGCATGACAAGCTTTTAGCCATGCTTGTGTTTCGGGATCTTTGGGTTTATTTTTGAGGAAAAAAAGGATCATTAAGGATAAGATAATGCCGATAAAACCTGCATGAATTAGTGTCGAACGCCAGCCATACTTAACAACTAAAATGGCAAGTGGTCCTCCGCCAAAGATGGCACCTAAGCACCCAAGTGTTTGTATAATCCCAGTAATGAGGGCAAAGTAATGTGAAGGAAACCAATTTGTTGTTAAAACCAATGGGCATATAAACGCAAAAGCAGACATGGCGCCGCTAAAAAATCTAGCAATACTGATAGAGGGGATTGAATCTGTGTTACCAAAGAAAACAGTTGCAAGACCGCATCCAAAAAGACCTATAACCAATAATCGCTTTGGACCAAAGCGATCACACATAAGGCCTGAGGGAATTTGCATTGCTGTGTATGCATAATAGAATAGCGAGGAAATGAACCCAAGCATAGAGGCATTTAGAGAGAACTCATGCATGAGTTCAGTTGTAATAACGCTCGGGATGACTCGTATAAAAAATTCATATATGTAAAACAATGAACCTAGACCGACCATAAACACCGAAATGTATGGATGAGGGATTTTTCGGGTAATGGTTTTAGTTAATGTGTTGATCATAAAATCAGCTGCTTTTAGTATCCAGGATGAATAGACGACCACAGTAAGGACAATTATATTTGTCAGCTTGATCTAAAGGGATAGTTACCTTTGGGTGCATACACCACATTTCTTCGCCTGGTAAGGGGCATGTAACTGGAAGTTCAGATTTTGAGACGACTAGTTTTTTTCTCGTGTCATTTTCCATAGATTAATGATGACATAGACTATGCTGAAAAGTCAAGATAATTGCCAGTTATATGCCTTGAGGTGCTCGACAAAAAGGGCGACATGACTTGGATCTATGTGGGGCATAAGACCATGGCCTAGGGACGGTAAGTAATTGTTGTGGTTGGTGATTTTATTGAGTGTGTTATCAATTATTGAAGAAAATTTATTTGGTTTGGCGAGCAATAAAGAGGGATCAAAATTGCCTTGTAATAAGATGTTGTTTGCTTGACATCGCTGTAAAGTTTCATCGAGAGGGCAGGTCCAGTCAATACAAATGCCTGCCGGTTTGGTATCAATGATTTTATTTAAGTATGAGTGACTACCTCGTGTAAATAAAAAGACTGGGTGAGGTTTTAATGATTGAACAATTTTTTGTTGAAAAGATAGGGACCAATGATTGAATAAATTATATGGTAAAAAGCCGCCCCATGTGTCAAATATCATGATACAATCACATCCCGCGTCAATTTGTTGTTGGGCAAATTTAGTAGCTGCTAATGTGAGATGGTCAAGTAAATGCCTTAATGTTTCGGGTTCACTGTAAAGAAGAGCTTTGATATGCTTCAGGTCTTTGGTGATTTTGCCTTCTACCGCATAGCATGCCAGAGTCCATGGGCTTCCAATGAAGCCGATCATGCCCCTATTGGGTGCGTTGCTGCGAATGAGTTTGATGGTTTTTAAGACACTGTCTAACTGATGGTCAAAGGGCTTTAGTTTGTCACAATCATTAGCATGTCTGAAAGGCTTTGTGATGATTGGGCCTACGTTATCTTCAAATTCAACTGGAACGCCACAGGCTTCTATTAGATTCAATATGTCTGCAAAAACGATTGAGGCGTCTAAGTCAAACCTATCTAATGGTTGCAATGCAACCTCACATGCTAATTCAGGATCATAACAAAGGTTTTTAAAAGACAGCGCTTTTTTTCTGGTTTCAAGATATTCTGGTAAATAGCGGCCGGCTTGTCGCATCAGCCAGATAGGCGGCCTGTCAATTTCTTTATGACTTAGAAAATTAAGAAAGCGTTCTCTTGGTTGCATCATGGGTGAGGTAGCCAGCCTTGACTGCTCATTAAACTTAAGATAGCAAATAAAATGCCAAAAAATAGGATTACACCAATTGCTGGCCATCCACCTGGCAATACAAATTCAGCAGTATTTTGATTTTTTCGATTTTTAATTACAACCAATGCAGGAATAATACAATATAGGATGGCTATGAATAATCCGGCAAAATTCAACGTTAGCGTGAATGCGCTTTGTGAAAAGATTGCAAAAAATAAGGGTGGAATCATTGAGATCGCAAGTAGTTTGAATCTGACTTTCATTGTTTTTTCAGTAATGTTTAGTCCATCTGCTAAAAAGTCATTTAGGCTTAATAAGACGCCAAGAAATGAAGTTGTAATCGCAAAGAGGAAAAATAGTTCTGTGATTGAGCCGATCATATATAACTGATGTTTGATAATTAAAAAGTCAAGAAAATCGCCAATCGGTGAGCGTGTAGTAGCAAAACCCAGTAGTGAATATGCACCAGTCTTTTCAGCAATGCCTACCACTGCTGTTTGCCACATAATATATAGTATCAGTGGAATCAAGCTACCAATCAATAAGATTTTCTTAAGACTTCTCGTGTTTTGGATGTAGGCTCTAACGCTTGGCAGAACAAGGTGAGATGTGAATGCAGCAGCGATGATTGGAAAGGCGTTTGGTATATATTTAAGCTGCCCATGCATAGATAATTTTTTTAATGAAAGAAATGGTGTCATCAATGCTATTATAAAGATAAAAGTTACAATCAACCCAACCATCAGAATCCGGTTCATTTTATCAATAGAGGATACCCCAAATAAAACAATTGATCCAAAGATCGCAGAAAAAATCAACATGCATACTTCGATTTCCATTGGAAAAGTACCATCAAACATTTGGGTCATTAAGTCAGCCCCTGCATTGATATAGGAAGCAACCACTGCATAGAGTAATAACATAAAGCAAACCCAGCAGATAGCCGACCATACATTGCCTAAATGCTCTCTTGCTAAACTGATGATATTGGCATAAGGATCTTTGCAATAAAGAGTTGCCTCAAGTAAAAGGAATAAATTTGCAAGCATCAATACGAAGGAAAACAAAATAAGGCCAATTGACGCAAAATAACCACATACGCCAGATACAATGGGCATTCCAAGCATACCGGCTCCGATGGCTGTGCCTGCTATTAACATAGTTGCGCCAACTTTTTGAGCCATACTTGGTATCATTATATTTCCTCTCACACTAAGCCAAATACTATGAATTAAATTATGTAAACTTGCAAGGAATTTGCTTGCAAAAAAAATTCATGCCAGGGTATATTGCATATGATGGCAATGATTAGGAGAAAGGTTTGTTTGGATATATTATTAAGCGATTAATTCTTGTAATTCCTACGTTATTGGGTATTCTAACGCTTAATTTCTTCATTATTCAGGCAGTGCCTGGTGGACCAGTGGAGCAAGCGATTGCAAAACTTCAAGGGTATGGTCAAGAAGGACGTTTAACTGGTTTGCAGAGTGACTTTATGCCGGTCCAAAAATCTAAATCTAGTCATGGTTACGAGGTTAGTAGAAGCATCGATCCAGAAATTATTGATTCAATTCGTAAAAGCTATGGCTTTGATAAGCCTATTGGTGAAAGGTACATTGCAATGTTAAAACAATATGCTGTGTTTAATTTGGGCGATAGTTTTTATAAAAACGATTCTGTTTTAAACTTAATTTTTCAAAAGTTACCAGTATCCGCTTCATTAGGTATATGGTCTACTTTGCTTATGTACTTAATTGCTATTCCATTAGGGATCTTAAAATCGGTTAGACATGGTAGTCGTTTTGATGTAATTTCTTCAACAGTTATTATTGTTGGCAATGCTATTCCAACTTTTTTATTGGCAATAATGTTACTGATTCTCTTCGCAGGTGGTAATTATTTTGATTGGTTTCCGATGCGTGGGTTATTTGTTGATCATTTTGATCAACTATCATTTGGGCAAAAAATCATCAGTTATTTTTGGCACCTTGCATTGCCATTGCTGTCAATTATAGTCAGTAGCATTGCAGGTATGAGTCTACTAACAAAAAATTCTTTTCTTGAAGAAATTAATAAACAATATGTTAATTTGGCTAGAGCAAAAGGTTTAAACGAGAAAAAAGTCTTATTCGGTCATGTTTTTAGAAATGCCATGCTGGTGATTATCTCTAGTTTCCCTGCTGCTTTTGTTGGTATGTTCTTTACAGGTTCATTGCTCGTTGAAATTATATTTTCTCTTGATGGACTCGGTTTATTGGGATATCAGGCGACCATTCAAAGAGATTACCCAGTTGTCTTTGGAACATTATATCTATTTACCTTATTAGGTTTGGTTGTAAACTTAATAAGTGATTTATGTTACACATGGGTGGATAAGCGAATTCACTTTGGTGAATCAGGATGATGATGTCAAATTTTTATCATAAGTTTAATTACAATCGAAGGGCGCTTTGGTCATCAAGGCTATTAGCTTTAATCATTTTCATATGCATTTTTGCACCCTGGTTGGCTAATGATAAACCTTGGGTCGTTTGTTTGGAAAAAAGGTGTTACTACCCAATTATAAACAATTACTCCGAAAAGGACTATGGGGGATATTTCCTGACAAACATGAATTATAAGTCAAGTTTCTTTAACCAAATAATAAAAAAAGAGGCTGGTTGGGCTATTTGGCCTCCAGTTCGTTTTAGTTATGATACGCATAATTTTGACTTGCAGTCGCCTGCGCCTTCAGAGCCGACAATGCAAAATTTGCTTGGAACAGATGATCAAGGGCGAGATGTCTTGGCCAATATTATTTATGGGATGAGGATTTCATTGTGGTTTGGTTTTTTACTGACAATTATATCATCTGTGATAGGTGTTTCGATTGGTGCTTGTCAAGGGTACTTCGGAGGGCGATTTGATTTATTCGGTCAAAGGTTTTTAGAGGTATGGTCGGGGTTGCCTTCCTTATACATAATTATGATTTTAGCGAGTTTAATTGCGCCCTCTTTTTGGACCTTGTTATTTGTGATGATGCTATTTGCATGGCCAGCTTTAGTCGGTCGTGTGCGCGCAGAATTTTTGAGAGAAAGGAACCTTGATTATGTGAAAGGTGCACAAATTATGGGTATAAGCCACAAACGAATTATTTTTAAATATATTTTGCCAAATGCACTTGTAACGACCATGACGATGCTGCCTTTTTTGTTAACAGAAAATATTATTGCATTAAGTTCTTTAGATTTTCTAGGTTTTGGTATGCCCATTGGGTCGCCATCACTAGGTCTTTTATTGGCGCAAGCCAAAGATAATCTTCATGCGCCGTGGATAGGGATAAGTGTTTTTATAACAATGTCTATGTTATTAAGTATTTTAATATTTGTTGGTGAAGGATTGAGAGATGCCATGGATCCAAGGCTAGATAGGTCATGATTAAAATCGAAGAACTAAGCATTTATCATGAAAAATGTGGGAAGAGAAATCAGTTGGTAAGCGATTTAAGCTTTAAAGTCTCGCCTTCTACTAGCTTAGCTATTGTCGGAGAAAGTGGCAGTGGTAAATCTTTAACAGCTTTATCTCTAATGGGGCTATTGCCTGCTGGCATCACTGCAAAAGCAAAATCAATGACTTTTTGCGAACAAAACATAGCCTCTATGTCCTCTAAGTCATGGTGTAATCTTCGAGGAAATGAAATTGCAATGGTCTTCCAAGAGCCCTTGAGCGCACTTAACCCATTGCATACCATTGAGAAGCAGATTAAAGAGGCTGTATTGGTACATCGTCCTGATGCTAATTGGTTTGTTGAAATAAATCATTTGTTAGAACAGGTTGAGTTAAGCCGTGCTAAACATATTTTAAAATCATACCCTCATCAGCTGAGTGGCGGACAACGTCAAAGGGTTATGATTGCTATGGCAATTGCAAACCAGCCAAAACTGCTCATAGCAGACGAGCCAACAACAGCACTAGATGTTATGGTGCAGGTGCAGATTTTAAAACTTTTAAAAAAGCTACAGCTAGAGATGAATATGGGGCTCATATTAATCACCCATGACCTTCCTATTGTTAAGCACTTGTGTGATGACATATTGGTCATGAAGAATGGTTGTATGGATGCATACGGCAACACAGATACTTTTTTTAAAAAACCTCCCACAGAATGTTTTCGCAGCCTAATAAAGCCTTATCGTGCAGCGCCTGTTAACTTTGAGTCGGTCGCAGATAAATGTTTGCATGTTAAAAGACTTGGTGTAGATATATCACAAGGGCATTTTTGGCAAAAAAAACAACGAGCCATTATACAAAATATTCGATTTGATGTTTTGAATGGCGAATCTATGGGCATTATTGGAGAAAGTGGCAGTGGCAAAACAACGCTAGCAATGGCTTTATGTCGATTGATGCCTGCAAAGGGGGAGGTTTTCTTTCTTGGGTGTTCTTGGTTTAAATTAGGTAAAAAGACGTTGCGTAAATTTAGGCCAAACATGCAAATGGTTTTTCAGGATCCATTCTCAAGTTTGCCGCCAAGGATTAATGTTGGAGATATCATTGGTGAGGGCATACTAACTAGGTTTAAAAGACATTCAACGTCTTGGGTTGAGGCTGTTGAACAGGCCATGTGTGATGTTAATTTAAATCCAAAAGATCGATTTAGATATCCAAATGAATTCTCCGGTGGTCAAAGGCAACGCATTGCAATTGCGCGTGCCATTATAATGAAGCCTAAATTGTTGATTCTCGATGAGCCAACGTCAGCCTTGGATCAAAGTATTCGTGAGCAAGTGCTTACACTATTAATTAATCTTCAGGCTGAAAAAAAATTAACTTTTATTGTGATAACCCATGATTTGAGAGTTATTCAAGCATTATGTCATCGAGTAATGGTCATGAGCCATGGAAAAATTGTAGAAAAAAATGCTGTGAAAGAGCTACTGTTGTCCCCAAAGCATGCCTATACCAAAAAATTGATCCAAGCAAACCTGGCGCTTGTGGATGGTGATATTCTTCTATAAAATAGTTTTTATGAAAAAAATTTTATTGATACTCCTAGGTATCCCCTTTGTTTTCGCAGATTGTAAGAGTGCTATTTCGACATATGGTTTGCCAAAATATAATGAATCGTTCACTCATTTTTCTTATGCAAACCCCAATGCTCCCAAGGGTGGGAAATTAGTTCAGCACAATATTGGTACATTTGATTCATTTAACCAGTTTGTTTCAAAAGGTACACCTGCTGCAGGCCTTAGTCTTATTTATGATACGCTTATGGTAGGTTCTAGTGATGAGCCTAATGCCATGTACGGTTTAGTAGCTAAGTGTATTGATGTGTCAGATGATAAAAAGACAGTGGCATTTATACTTAATCCAGATGCAAAATTTAGTAATGGCGTGTCCATTAAGTCATCTGATGTTGCATTTACGTTCAATCTTTTAATGAAATATGGTGACCCAACATTGCAACATTATTATCATGATGTCAGTTATGTTGAGATGGATGGGGACGACCGAGTCAGGTTCTATTTGAAGACAGATCAAAATAGCGAATTGCCACAGATTCTCGGGCAATTGCCAGTTTTTTCTAAAGTTTTTTGGTCTGGTAAAAAGTTTGAGGCGAGTCAATTTATTATCCCTCTCGGTAGTGGCCCTTATACCATTAGCACTTACCAGCCTGGAAAATTTATTCAATATACTAGAAATGATAATTATTGGGCAAAAGGTCACCCAACAAAAAAAGGTTTATACAACTTCGATATCATGCGTTGGGATTATTATATGAATGATACAGTTGCTTTTGAAGCATTTAAGTCTCATGAATATGATATCCGTAATGAGTTTTCATCAAAGCTCTGGGCAACAGGCTACCCCGAAGAGTTGGTTCAGCCTAACAAAATCATAAAAAGTCGAATGATTAATAGGCAGCCTCAGGGTATGCAAGGCTTTGTTTTCAATACCAGACGATATATTTTTAAAGATAGGGCTGTTCGTGAGGCAATTTCAAAAGCATTTGATTTTGATTGGACCAATAAAAATCTATTTTATTCTCAGTATCAAAAAAGTTATAGCTACTTTAATAACAGTGAGTTAGCGGCGCCGCAAATGTTGTTAGATACAGAAAAGGAAATTTTTAACGGGCTCAGAGCTCAATTATCGGATAATTTTTTTCAGACTCCGGTGCCCCGCTCATACCCGCGAAACGAACAAGAGTTTAGGGCTGGATTAATTGAAGCCGATAAACAATTAACGAAGGCTGGGTGGGTAATATCAAATGGTAGAAGGGTGCATAGGCTGACGCGGCAGCCATTAGATTTTGAGATTCTAATTGTTATGCCGGCATTTGAGCGTGTTTTATTGCCATTTAAGCAAAATTTAAAGCAACTTGGTATTAATATGAATATTAGATTGGTTGATCCGTCTCAGTTCGCAGACCGGTTAAGACAGTTTGATTACGATATGACTATTCATACGTATGTTGTTTCTTTAACTCCCGGGAATGAGCTAAGGGATTATTGGCATTCATCCAGTGCTGCAGTTAAAGGAAGCCAAAATCTTTCAGGTATTAAAAACCCTATCGTGGATAAGCTTATCGTGAATGTTATTCAGTCAAAAGATAGGGCAGAAATGATTCAGAATATTCATGCGCTCGACAGAGTGTTGATGTGGGAGTATTATTTGATTCCACAGTGGTACATTGGATCTTATAGGGTTGCTTATTGGGATAAATTTTCTATGCCAAGTGTTAAACCACCCTATGATATTGGTATCGATGCTTGGTGGTCTAAGCAATAATCTATGTTCTATTTATAGCTGTTAACTATAATATAGTTAATTCATGTATTTAATGTATTATTGCAAATATGTTGAAAACAAAAACTTGTAAGGTTTTTTTAATAAATATATATTATACTTAATATAAGTAGAGTTTATTTATGAGTGCAAATACAATTACAATAGAAGAAGTCGCAGCGCAACGCGAGGCTTGTAAACAAATAACAGGCTCATTGGGGGGTAACGTCAATGGATTTGTTGAAGGTGCACTGAAGCAGAATGTTGACTATCTACAATCTGGTGCTGAATCACCTGTTTCTGGTCCATCAAAGTCATAATTTTAAATCATGACATCAGACATCGACTTTGAAAAAGAATTAATACAAAAAGATGCTGATGAATACAAAAAACTTTTAAGCATTAAAGACCTTGAAGTATGGCAGTCATCTAATGTCATGCAACTTTATTATAGAAAATACTTGAAAATGCTCGAGGAATATAAAAAGCTACATGAGATGGGTCAAGCATACTTGTCGCAAGAAGACACTATTGCGCATGCAGACGTAAGACCTGGCTTTCAGACCTTGTATGTTGTTCTTTTTCAGGTTGAATCAGATAATATGCTTCGCTGGGAAATTGTTTTAAAAGCTATTAAAACTGTTCATACGGGGCGCCCTATTTTTAAAGATGAGGCTGCTGCCATGCAGGCAACTGTTGAGCAAGGTAATTTAAAAATGGGTTATGCGGCCGTATGGGTTTCTGATGTTGATATTATTTCTACACAATCTGCTTTGGCTATGAAAGATGCATTTGGGAATCAAATTGTTGTTTTGCAGCCAAAAGCTCTCCAGGCACCCAATATTCGTTATTTTGTTCATGGCAATGGCCGAAAGTATGACTACATTGATTATAAGTTAGTGCCATCTGTAGAATAATTTCTTGTTAGCATTATGTAGTTTCATTCGTTTTTCTGAGCCATTAGTGCAAAATTTCTCTCTAATTTCACATTCAATTTAAAATTCTCTTTTTTATTACATTAAGCGTGTTATAATGGATCCTAGGTTAGTAACATGAAAGGACAACAGAATCAAAATCAGCAACCCAACTCTGGTATGGATATAATCTATATCATTGGGTTTTTTATGGCAATTTTTGTTGTTGCTTGGTACTTTTTGCATGCTGCCATTGTTCGTTACCTGTTTGCTTTTCGTCTAGTTCAAGCAGATCTCATCAAAGATGTGGTTTCGTCTATAAATGCTGCCCTATCCGTTATTTACCTGCCCACCATTAATTTGCAAGATTTAAATTATGCGATTGACAATATCTCAAATTCAGATGTGACACAGGTTTCATATGCTCAAGTTGCAATTGTTTCAGGGCAGGTTAATGGTTATTTAGCCATCCCATCAGTTTTGCTTGCCATGTTGCTTTGCACACATCTTGTCTTTTTTAAAGCATCATCAAGATTTAAGGAAAAGTATTCTATGACTTCCCTGCGTAGTCAAGAAAAAGTCAATTGGCCTGAAATTGCACCTGTAGTCAATACTAACTTGATAAAAACTGATATTGACAAAATGCCATGGAATATGTCAGTGCAGCCAATAGACTTTGCAAAAAAATATAAAATTTTAGACAGGACAATCATTGATAATAAACCTGGTGTTGAGGTTAATAAAGGTAGAGCATATGAAGTCTTTTCATCACAGTTGGGTCGAAGATGGTCTAACTTAAAAGACTTTAAAACTCATGAATTGGCGCTTTTCGCAGTATTCGCTGCGAGGGTTGCTGGCGATGATAAGGCTGCTAAAAAGTTATTGGATCAGATGTCAATTAGTGGTGGATCAGGCAAGGTAAATTATGCTGGGACTTATCCATTGTTAAGAAAGAACGTCCAGCATAAAGTAGTTGGTAAAGCTGTTTCACCGCATGCATATGTGCTAACGGCTATGTCTTCTTTGCTCGAGGCAGCAAGGGCTACTGGTGTATTGGCATCTGCAGAGTTCCTCTGGTTAAAGAAAGTTGATCGTCGCCTATGGTACATGCTTTGTTCTGTTGGTCGACAAACCCCTTTCCCAGAAGTTGCAGGTCCTTTTGCTCATTGGATAATTGAGAAAAAGTTAAGAAGGCCTCTGAAGGTGCCGGCTATCAATGAAGCAGTGATCGCATTAGATGCTGCTGTTAAAGATGTCTTATATAATCCGGATGATGATTGATGTATTCGCAACGTGGTTTAAATAAAAATCAAGAGCAAGTCTCCTCTCAGTTAATTAGAGATGTGCGTCCGTTAGGTAAGCGGATTAAAGATTTTATCGCCAAGCCATCTAATAATGCCATTGTTATTGCTACATTAAGTATGGTTACTTTTATTTTGCCAAGCATAGCTGATTTGTTGATCTTAAGCATGATTACTTTATATGTCATTGGCAATGTGCAAAAATATAGGTTGCCTTTTAGAATGCCTATGCGATCGGGTGAAAAAGATTTTAATGATTTAAAGCCAAATGGGCAGCCAGGAAAAGCAGAAGGTATTTACCACTTTGGCAATGAAAAATCCACCCAGGATGAACTTTGGTTCACCAATGATGATATGCGTACGCACGTATTGATATTTGGCTCAACAGGTTCTGGTAAAACTGAAATGCTTCTAGGTTTGGCGTACAATGCGTTAGTGCAATCCAGTGGTTTTATCTTTGTTGATGGTAAAGGTGATAATGCCATTTATGCAAAAATTTTCTCGATGGTACGTTACATGGGTCGAGAAGATGACTTTCTGCTAGTCAATTTTATGACTGGTGCAAGGGATATCATTGGCCCACAAGAGAAAAGACTATCCAACACACTTAATCCTTTTGCAACAGGTTCGTCAAGTATGCTTTCTAACCTGGTTGTTGGCTTAATGGATTCTTCTTCATCGAGTAATGACGGTGATATGTGGAAGGGTCGAGCCATTGCTTTCATTGAAGCATTGATGAAGATTATGGTTGCTATGCGTGATTCAGGACATATATTACTTGATGCAAACACAATTCGTAATTATTTTACACTTGAGCGTATTGAGGCAATGGTTATTGATAAAACATTTATTAGAGATGGTCAATATGCCATTGGCATGGATTTCTTGCCGGAAGTAGTAATGCAGCCATTGCAGAACTATCTTTTTACACTTCCCGGTTACAATAAAGAGAGAAAAGGCAAGCAAGTATCACAAGTATTTGAACAGCACGGTTATATTACCATGCAGCTAACCAGGCAATTTAGCTCATTGGCAGATACTTACGGGCATATTCTTAGAACAAAGCTTGCGGAAGTAGATTTAAGAGATGTGGTTTTAAATAGACGGATCATGGCGGTACTATTGCCAGCGCTGGAAAAGTCACCTGACGAGCTGGCAAACTTGGGTAAAATTATTATTTCATCTTTAAGGGTTGTTATGTCTTCCGGTTTGGGTGACGCGGTTGAGGGGCGATTTAAAGATTTAATTGAAAGTAAGCCAACAACTTCGCCAACCCCATATTTATGTATCCTTGATGAGTATGGTTACTATGCTGTGAAGGGTTTTGCAGTAGTTCCAGCTCAGGCTCGTTCATTGGGTTTCTCAATTGTTTTTGCGGGACAAGATTTACCTGCATTCCAAAAAGCTTCGAAGGAAGAAGCCGCATCCATCGGTGCAAATACCAATATTAAGATCTGTATGAAATTAGAAGACCCTACTGAAACATGGGAGTTTTTCATGAAAGGTGCAGCAGAATCATACGTTACTATGGTGGATAGTTTCTCAGCAAACCCCTCAGGTATGACTAATGCTTATCAAGATACGCGCTCAGCTAAGACAGAAAAGCGTTCAAGAATTGATTTGCTTGATTTAAAAGAACAAGGGCCCGGTGAAATGCATGTGTTTTTTAAGTCAAAAATTGTAAGAGCTACTTCGTTTTATCCAAATCCACCACCAGTTGAAAAAATGCGATTAAATCAATTTTTAAAAGTAGATTTGCCAAAAGATACCGAGCTTTATGAGTTGGTAAAAGGTATTGAAGACATGGAAGCGCATGATAAGAATAATTTTTCTTTTGTTGCCCCAGAGGAAGATTTAGATATTAGATCTCTCAGTGATAAGATGGCTACTTTTAATGATGCAGAAGATAGTGTGGAAAAAGCCGTATCAGTATTAATGGATATGCACGATGAAGAAGAGTCTCGGCGTTCACAGGTGATCGAACAGGAGAATTTAGGGGATGGCATGTCAGAAGCGTCACCATTAACCATTGAAGAAATGAGTGATGACGACGGAGCTTTTGGAGTCTTTTCAAGGGTATCTATTCCTGAGGATTTAGCTACAATAATGCCCTTTGATGATTTAGATAAATATCAGCAGCCAATTATTGCTCGAAAGAAAATTCAAGGTCAGTTAGAATTTATATTAAGATTGATGGGTTATGACAGAACAACGGCACTTTCTCAAATTGACAAGTTGGCAGCAAAAATGCAGCAATGTACTCGCTATCAAAAGCCTGATTTTAGCCTTGTAAATAAGACTGCGCTTCTTGATGCTGCGAAAAGTATTGAGAAAAATATTGATCAATTGGAGGGTAATTAAATATGTTTAAATCCACAAAATGGCTAATCGTAATGATGTTGGCTTGGCCAATCATGCTGATTGAAGCACACGCAGCAGATGGTGCAATGTCTCAATTTTTTAAAACTAAACATGAAAATAAGGTGGTAACCCTTGTTAATTATTTGAAGTCACAAAATATTCATATTGTTTTGAATGGACAGACATTTTCAATGTATATACCCGTTGATCAAGTTTTTGTACCGGGTAGTACAAACAGAATGGCTCCAGACAATTTAATTTATGCCATACACAGTTTTATTAATCAGTATGATCCTGACGGCGTTAGTATTATTGGTAGATATGATATCGATGTAGCGCAAGGAGAAAAAGATCTAGTAAGAGAGCAAGCAATTTTATTAATGAAAAGCTTGGATTTAAAATCTCCAGGAAGAATTGTTGTATCTGGTTTAGAAGGTATATATAAGAATAGTCAGCTTGAGTTTTGGCAACAAGTTAAAACAACAAGGCTTATTGAAGTTCGTTGGAATTCAAAGTTGAAAGTTGAATATATGGTGTTGAATGAAGGAAAAACTTCAAAATAACAGGTCTGAGTTTTTTAAAGACAAGGTATACTCGCAGGTACTAACTATATTTGTATTGTGTTTTGTCTTTTTAATCATGCTTCTGGCTATGTATCGAGCTTTAGTTGTGAGGCCCGGTGTGATTTTCTTCAAAACAGATGATTCCGTTAGTGTCTTTGATTCCGTTAGTCCAACAGATGACTTGGGTTTGAAAAAAGTTGATATCACTTATTGGGCGTCACAAACAAGTGCGCGACTATTTAATATTAACTACATTAACGTAACAGATCAGATTGAACGTCGATCAAATAGCTTCGACGAATTGGGTTGGCAGCGATTTAAACAACTCTTGGTTGACCAAAAACTGTTAAGTCCTATTGTGAATGACAGGCAAGTAATGCATGGTAGTCCATCTGCTGTTCCAGTTTTAAATAACTCAAGTATTGTCAATGGAGTTTATACTTGGTCAGTAATAGTGCCATTAGAAATATCTTACAGTGGCAGAGGTAGATACCCAACTAAAAGCTCAATGACATTAGCAATTGAAATTGTTAGAACACGCATCAATCAAGAAAGTCCCCAGGGAATTGTGATACATAACATACAACTGGTAACTGAAAGGAGCAAAAAAACTTGAGATGAATGACTTTATCATGTCATAATCTTATGGATAGGAGGAGCTATGAAACAACGCAGTGAAGGATTGCAGCTTGTATTGGAAAGAAATGCGTTCTATAGAAATAATTATAGGCGCTTTGTTGCAATACTCTTTGTACAGAGTGTTTTGCTTCTTATTGTTAGCGTTGTGCTATATTACTCAGTAGTAATAAAGCCAACAACAACTTATTTTGCCTCAACACCAGACGGCGTGCTTATCAGACTTGAGCCACTTACGCAGCCATTGAAATCTAATAAATTTGTAGCACAATGGGCAGCAAAGTCAGCTCAAGAGGTTTTCAGCTTTGATTGGATAAATTTCAGAACACAATTAGCATCAGCGTCAGAGAATTTTACAAATGAAGGTTACAATAGCTTGATCAAGTCTATGAATGCAAATAGATATTTTGATCTAGTTAAAGAGCGTAAGATGATTGTAAGTGCAGTAGTGACTGATCCACCAGTAGTCGTTAGCGCTAAAAGCATTGCTGGAATATTTACATGGCAAATAAGTTTAAGAATGCTAGTTAAATATCAAGGCATTAATGAAAGTGATAGCCTGACTTTACCTATGACTGTCCAAATGAGAGTAAAGCGAGTCAGTCAGAAAGAAAATATCAAAGGTATTGGTATTGACGAATTCCAGGCAATACAAGGAGCTTAGTAATGAAGTTTAAATTAAATATATTGGTTGTTATAGTTGCACTTACATTTTCAAATGCTTTTGCGCAAAGCAATGCACAAAACAATGATCCAGCTGCAGTTCAACTGGAAATGTTAACATCTGACCAAATAGAAGCTCAAGATGACGCACTAAAAAACCAAGCATTTAGCGAACTTCCACAAACATTATTTCCGCTAAGTGGCGACCAAATTAAATCACTCAGAAGAGAATTTAACTCAACACAAAGGGCTAGTAGTTTTACGCAAGATGTCCCTTCAAGACCAACAAGTACTTCAATGGTCGTTGATCTATCACCTGGCGCAACCCCACCAATCATAAGGCTGGGTCAAGGATTTGTGTCATCCATAGTTTTTCTGGATTCAACTGGCCAACCATGGCCTATCAAGGGTTATGATATAGGAAATCCAACTGCCTTTAATATCATACAACCAACAGCTGGAGAGGCTAAAAAAGGCGGAAATACTTTGTTAATACAGTCTTCTACCATGTATAAACAAGCGAACCTTGCTGTTATTCTACAAGGTTTAAATACACCAATAATGATTACTCTTTTGCCTGGTCAAAAAGCAGTTGATTATAGAGTTGATATGCAAATACCAAGATCAGGACCTAATGCAAC
>JAQWRO010000017.1 GCA_029243665.1 Gammaproteobacteria bacterium | reverse complement strand
CAGGTGGGACCATTATGGTATGTTGGGAAGGTACGCGACCGCTCTTAGTCGAGGTTCAATCACTGGTAGCAGAAAGTTATGGTCAACAACCTAGGCGAGTGGCACTTGGTTTAGATACCAACCGATTGGCATTGATACTTGCTGTTTTACAAAGACACGGTGGCATTTTACTTCACCAACAAGATGTTTATACCAACGTTGTCGGTGGACTTAAAATTCAAGAAACAGCGAGTGATTTAGCTTTAATAGCTGCTCTACTTTCTAGCCATTTACACTGCTCTATCCCAAAGGATGTTGCCATATTTGGGGAAATTGGTTTATCCGGTGAAATTAGACCTGTGCCTCATGGTCAACAACGCATTCAAGAAGCAGCCAAGCATGGCATCTCTCATGTCATTATTCCACAGGCTAATGCAAAGGGATTAAAAGTAAATGGTGTAAAAATACAAACCGTTGGCACAGTTAAAGAATCTGTGCAAGTCATTAAAAGCCTTATGAAAGAAACAGTAACATAAATGGATGAACCCTTAATACAATCAAAAGACACGTCTGTTATTACGCCAAATACTTTTTCTTTATTTAGGTATGTTTACAGGTTCACATTTGAACCAGCCTTATTAAAAAAGACACAAAATGCTTTTAATGAACGTTATCTTGCGCTCATTAAATATCATCAATTAGATGAAAACACCTATTTAGATGAAAAGTTATTAGAGACCATACGAAAAACATTTAAATCTATCTTAATCACAAGACCACAAATCGTCGAAAAGACAAATAAATCAAGTAATTTTTCCACTTTATTGGGGCAAAGTTTGGCGCACCATTGGGTGGCATTTATATATGATATGAACCCTAATATCCAATTTCAGCAAGAACCTAATGCTTGGATACTACCAATGCCGTCTAATCATTGGATTCTAACCAATGCTTTTGATAAGCAAACCATCCAAGATAAATTTAAAAGTCATTCATGGACAGACCAAATCATTCAAATTGAGTATAAAATTAATGACGCCATCCATGATTTCACCTTACAAATGTAATTTAAACACTTAAGGCTTTATTAAGCATATCATGTTAGAATAAAAGTATAAGAATTATATATTTAAGCCATGAAAAGAATTTTAAGAAACATGTATTATAAATTTAAAGACTCCTTGTTTTATAGGTCAGTCTTTCGTGGTGAGCTTTTACTTAAGAAACGACATGAGTTTTCATCTGATGCTGTAGAAAACAAATTAGGCATTAACATTCATAAAGCCTTTAATTTTATTGTAATCTTAACAGCATTATTATTAACACTTTCAGCGACTGCTGTCATTGTCTTAAACCCATACACCATAGGTGTATTAGGTGCTATACTTGCAACCTATGTACTAATGAGCCTTGTTAGACGAATATCCAATTATATTTATAGAGAATATTATCTCCCTTTAAGAATTCAAAAAAAGGAATACGACCTGGATGGGCATTTTGCCAGACAAATGGTTTCTTTTGTAATTGTTTTAGTTGTTGTAGCTGTTGTAGCTGTAACTATCTTTTTTGCCTTGCCATATCTGTTACCTTTAGTGTTATCTAGCATAGGACTTTATTTAATTGCTTCTCTAGCATCTCTCATTGCTATACAAGCAATTTACTCAAATAATGCATTTTTAAAAGCATGGCGTAACAAAGCAGATTTACAAACAATGAATAATAAGGCGCGATCATACAGCACTCATTTAGACAAAAGAGAGCTACGGAATACTTCTACAGTTATAAATAAGGACAGAAACCCCTTTAATCCAGTTAATTTATATCGAGCTGCTTTATTAACATTTGTAGCTGTCATCTTGCTAGCATTGCTGTCAAACCCTTTCTCAGCAGGCATAGCAACCATTATACTCATCAGTATAACAGCCATCATCGCATTACAATCATTTATGAATATGAACGTTAAAGAGCATAACCAGATTATTGGCCAAGGAAATTATGCATCACTTTTTATGACACATCGCTTTATGCCGAAGCCAGAAGAAGAGTTATCACCTTCTGTAAAAAATAGCTATGATTCAAAAAGTATAATGGTTTTAGAGTCAGATAGCTCAAGTCAAGCATCAAGTGAATACACATCAAATGATTATGAATCAGATAATGACAGCATTAATAGTAATGATTATGATGGCGTTGTTTGGGATGATTTTCAGGGTGAACCTGAAAATAAAACTGAATTGAATCCAAGCAAACGTAGTAGCTCAACAGATTCATTAAATTCATCAGAAGGCTTAACCAGTAATGAAACTGTTTCAAGGAATAATTCATCCGACGGTGAAGAACCACGGAATTCAAATCATAGACTGAATTGATTTAGGTTATTTAGAGCTTGCCGGAATTTATGAAAAGGCTATAAGGTTGTTGTGATTTAGAAGCTGAAGGAAATATTGAACTTTGTTTTACACTGACGAACTTATCATTTTGATTCGTATTGCTTGAAAACTTGTAAGCACCATAAGCGGTTACAAAAGCTAATAATAAATACAAACTGATGGTTGCAATGAGTACACCAGAAGCAACCAAACACGTACTTTTAGCATAAAAAGAAAGCTTACTCACAAAGGAATATTGTGCATAACTATTGGTCATTCCACTAGCACTTGGCGATAAAACACTTAAATTATATGCAATTGTCATAAGCAAATCCCCTCTATCTATTTAAGAATAATAGCACAATCCTGTAAGAAAAAAGCTATTAATTATATAATATATACTCTATTGTCTTCAAAATCAGAATATACACTAACTAACAATTAAATATAATAAATATTTTCTAACAAAAAATAAAGCTCGTTTTATACTATTTTTGTATCTCATTTAATTTTCAAAAAAAAAGTTTATCATCACATTAGTTAATCAAATTTAGAAAATTCTATGTGTTTTTAATACTTAATAATAATTAAAAAAATAAATAATTGAATTTATTGCATTTTAATTTGTCTTATATAAGATGCCGTTATTGACACTCATTATTGAGAAAAGTTATCATAATGACGTAAGTGATTGATGACAATGAAGCAAGTCAATTATAGTGTAATTTATTAAAAGGAGATGCGTATGCTAACTAAAAGTCGATCAGGTCTTTCAGTACCAAAGCATCTTAATTCAAGGTATTTTCTTGACTTAATGAATTATATTATTCACGTTTCGCATATTGCTATCGAATATACTCGGACATCCACTGAATCAGATGTACGGTCTGAAATTTCTGGAACCACAGATGTGGAAGATCCTAAGCCAGAAGAATTTAAAAGTCATCTAATCTATTTCCTTGGCACAGGTATTTCATTTTTAAAATCGATTGGTCTTGCATACTTACGTGTACATCAAAGCAGTCTTGATAGTGAATATGTTTTTTCTGTCACCGACTTTGCCACCGTATCAGAAGCTAGTTTAAACGAAACATTGATAAAAAACCTCCTAGAGCTCGGGCATTTCCAAATTAAAGACGCAAATCTAAATCTTTTTTCTCGTGACAACATCCGTCTTCACCTTGGCACCAAAAAAGAGGAACTGGAACTAACAAACATTAATATGGAGTTTGAAGTATTAATTGGTTCATTAGTACTTATAAGGACATTAGGTACAGAAGATGAGCAAGAAGATGTTCTTCATGCCGCTGAATTGCTTAATAAATTAATTACAAATCCTGCAACAGCAACGATGCCTTCAGGTTTCAATATGGAAGACATCATTCAGATGTTTAAAAGCTCAAGGCTTGCCAAACAAGGTGTTGTTAGTACAATTTCTAAATTTAGTTCGAAACAAAAAGCATTCTTGCCTCTTCTTGAGTCAAATCTTTTCAAGGTTGGCAAACCTAGAAAGACATTGCTCTATCCAATCAGTGTTGGCTATGGAGATTTTAATGATGTAGAAAAAATGAAGTCTTCACTGGAAGAACTTCAAGACCTGCCATTCAATGGTCAATACATCTTCTTTGTTTCAGATACATGGCATCAATTCACATATAATGCCAAAAAATCTTTTGATGACATTTTTTATAAAACAGAAGATCCTCTTACATCGTATGCAGAAAAAGCTACTCAAGAAGGCTTCGATTGGATACAATCTAATAAAGAAATCATTGCATTGTTGAATAGTAACAAGAATCCCTCTCAAAAGGATGAAATTTCAGATACTTCATTTTTCAGCACAATTTCTGGAGGATCATATTTAAGTGATACGTCTTGTGATGAAGAGTCAGATGAAAAAGATGATGGCATAAGAGTAGACATACCAAGATGTGATTTTTTTGATCCTGCAACCAATTATTTAAAATCACATTCTTTTGATATAATTGCGACAAGTGAAATATATGATCAATTCCCTTCACTTTCTTTCCCAGAAGAAACATTTACAAATGATCGAACAACGCCTAAAATTAGAGCTTTTCAATTAGCTTATTTTATATTCCTGTTAGGGAAATTTATTTATATCGGAGAGTTAATTAAAAAAGATCAACCAAGCACGCAATGTACTGATATCGATAAATTTTTATTTCCCTCGCATCTTCTTGATAAAGATCAACTTCAGAGTTACTTTAATGCTCTTCACAGTCATTTAAGTGAATATTCACATTTCATTACTTTAAGAGAAAATTTATCTTTTTATTCAGGTGCCAAAAAAGTCTTTCAGTTTATTTCATCATCGTCTACAAAAATGCTAACAAAAGATTGTACACTCTTTAAAAACAAAGCTGAACTAACAGCAAGTATCATCTCTTCAAAAGATAGGACACTTTCTTTTTATAAAGCCCAGCAAGAAAGTTGTAAATACTCCATATTTACTATGAGCATGGTAATTTATTTTTCATATACATACAATTTAGGTAATCAATGCTATCCTGGCCAAATCAATGGTTGGTGGGAAGAACTAATTAAAATAAACCAAGAACTAAAAAAAGAACGTCTAGGATCAACATTATTCAGAAGTCCATATAAATCTACAAACAGTTCTGTTTCTGGCACCCCCCCGAGAAGCAATGACAGTTCATACTGTTCTTCAAAAACTAGCTCTGAAAGTGGATCCCCACCTGAAAAAGAAAAACCAATATTAGAAAACTTTTTTAGCGCAGGTACCATGTCACATGGACATATGACTAAGGAAGAGTCAAAAGATTTGATAGTTTGTAATCGTTCTCATATGAAATTCTTCAAGTAAGATAATCCCTTGATCAAATTCAAAAATTTATTCAGATTCAACCTAACAAAAAAAAAACATATCGAACGTTTAAACCAAGTTGTTTCAAAACAAAACAATGAAATTGAACTGCTCCATCAGATTTTGGATGAAACACCATGTCATATTTACTGGAAAAATACAAATAACAAATATCTTGGCTGTAATTCGAGTCAAGCAAAAGAACTTGGACTTAGCGATAAAGAAAAAATCATTAATAAATCTGTATATGAACTTGTATCAAACAACAAACATTCAAAAGCACTCGATTTTAATGATAATAAGGTGATGCAAACTGGTGTTTTATCATCTTTTGATGAATATATTAAAAATAAATATTTTCTTTCTATTAAAAAACCTCTCATTAACAAGGAAAATAAAATTGTTGGAATGATTGGTATTTCAATTGATAATACTGCGCAAAAAGTACTTGAAAAAAAACTATCAAAGGCACTCGACCAGGCTAAAGTGGATCAAGCAGCAAAATCTATTTTCATTACAAATTTGAGTCATGACATTCGTACCCCCATCACTAGTATGTTGGGATTAATTGACGCTTTAAAACTTGAGCTTAAGTCCAAAGAAGCAGTTAACATTGCAAACACACTTGAAAACCTTACAAATAATTTTTTAAATTTCTTCAATGACATTCTACATACCATCGAAATGCCCGGCAAAGCAAAATCGAGTCAAATTTATTTTGATGTTAAACAAATGCTTAATGATGTTATTGAACTATTCACTGAGTCAGCTAAACAAAAAAAAATTGAGATGATAACTGAAATATCAGATGAACTTCCCTGTTTTATAAAATCATATGATCTAATTTTTAAAAGCATTCTAGCTAACTTAATTGGAAATGCCATTAAATTTACCAATGAGGGTTGTATAAAAATTTCTCTTAATTACATACAAGAAAAACAATCCTTAGAATTAAGCGTTGAAGACACAGGTGTTGGAATACCTAAAGAAAAACTTTCTAAAATATTTGATCGATTTACCCGACTTCATCAAAACCATGTGAGTCAAAACCCTAGTTCTGGCCTTGGTTTATTCATGGTAAGAAAGCATATTAAATTCTTAATGGGTAAAATCAATGTAAAAAGCACCGTTGGACAAGGGTCAACTTTCTTGATCACTTTCCCTATCAGCAATATCAGTGATGTACCATTTGAACAAAAAGTAAAAACTACCAACAAACAAACACCAAAAATAAGCATATCAAAGCAACCAAAAACATTAATAATTGAAGATACAAAGCTTGCAGCAATAGCGCTTAAAGGATTGCTAAGTAAGAAAAATTTTGAATCTACATTAGTTGAAACTGGCAATGATGCCTTAGATATACTGAAAAAGGAAAACTTTGA
>JAQWRO010000128.1 GCA_029243665.1 Gammaproteobacteria bacterium | reverse complement strand
TAAATCCTTATTTAGCAACAAGTTCCTTGAATCAACCTAAAATCATCATATATGATATATATGAAAGGAAAAAAGAGATGCGTGATTACCTAGATTTTGTATTTCCACTAAAAGAGATTCAGTTAGCCATTAATGAAACTTCAAATAAAAAAGATAATTTGGACAAGAATGTTTTGAAAACAATTTCAAAACTACAATCTGAGTATAATAAACTTGAAAAAAAAATATTTAAGCTATTAACACCTATTCAAATATTACAATTGGCACGTCACCCTAACAGACCACATAGCATTACTTTCATTGACCATATCTTCACAGACTTTCAATCAGTGCATGGTAATAGGACAGGTGCTGACTGTCCAACAACTATAACTGGCATAGGCTATCTTGATGATTATCCTATTATGGTCATCGCCCAAGAAAAAGGTTTTGAGTTAGAAGATAGAATTAGAAATAATTTTGGCATGATGTCTCCAAGTGGTTATCAAAAAGCCCAAAGAGCTATGAAGCTGGCTGAGAAATTCCAAATCCCTATCATTACCTTAATTGATACACCGGGTGCTTATCCGGGTATTAAAGCTGAAGAAGATAACCAATCAGGAGCCATTGCAGAAAATCTTAAACTTATGGCAGAGCTTAAAACTCCTATAATAAATTGTATTATAGGTGAAGGTTGCTCTGGTGGAGCTCTAGGTATTGGTATGGGGGATTATACATATATGTTACAATACGCAAGCTTTTCTGTAATATCACCTGAAGGATGTGCAAGCATATTATGGAAGACTGCTGAAAAAAAAGATCTAGCTGCAAAAGAAATGAAATTATGTGCGACTGACTTAATCAAACTGAATCTAATTGATGAGATTATTGAAGAAGGTCTTGGTGGCGCGCATCAAAATCCTATAGATACATTTAAAAACTTGAAAAAAAAATTACTGAAGACAGTTGCAGCATCTCTGAAAATTAAAAAAGAAAATTTATTGAAAAATCGGTTTGACAAACTGATGTTAAATCACCTACATGAGTAATAATTTAAAAAAAGCTGTCTTATCATCGGTTGATCAACACCATAGCATTAGAGTTGCATTGAGTGGTGGCATAGATTCCGTTGCTTTACTAATGCTCTTATATGAATTAAAGCAAAATAATGTAATACCCTACTTTGATGCCATTTGTATAGGTCATAAAACAGAACATAGTCACAAAAGCATAGTTTTTTGTAAGCAACTGTGTTCATCACTCGGCATTGATTTAATAATTAAATCTATAAAGGAACCTGTCATTAAAAATAAAGAAGCCCAGTGGCGTGAAGCAAGGTATGGCGAGATCAGTGCATGCACAAGCTTAATGACTCATGTTTTTTTAGCACACCATGAAAATGACCAGGCCGAAACTTTTTTATTAAATGCACTCAGAGGCACTGGGCTCATAGGTTTAAGTGCTATGAAAAAAATCCACACATATGATAACCGCATTTACAAACGCCCATTCCTATCAATTCAAAGACATGAGCTTAAACAATATTTAATTGAACGAAACATTGATTGGTTAGATGATCCAAGTAACATTGATGATACATTTAAAAGAAATTTCATCAGACACAAAATCATGCCATTGCTTGAAGAAAAATGGCCACAAGCATCTAAAACATTAGCAAGGACTGCTGCAAATCTTAGCATAGAAGATCGAGATTCTTCAGCAATTAATCAATTAAAGTTATGGCTAAAAAAAGTAGATATTACGCTAGATAAAAAAACAATAAAAGATTTATATAAACAATTGAGTAGATCACCTTATGACAAAACATCAGTGATCAAACTTAAAGATTATCTTTTATACAAACATAAAGACAAACTTACTTTATGTATTCAAACATTACCCCTTCAACCGGTTAAAATTAATCCGAAAGAAAATATAACTAAGCTAAATACATTTTTAGCCATGCAAACTCAAGAAATTTGCACGGGTTATGGTTTGGATATAAAATACATTGATGACATCTACATAAAACCACGTCAAGGTGGTGAGACCATTCAACTTTCACCCGACCGACCAAAACAAAAAGTTAAAAAAATACTTCAATCGTATGACTTACCACCCTATTTAACAATTGATATGCCATTGCTTTATTATAAAAATGAACTCATAGGCATTCCAGGATTATTGATTAAACACTCGTATACAAGTTTAAAAAATAGCTTTCAATTTAAATTAATTATCTTGGAGAAAAATCAACACCAAACTTTTATTAGCTGCAACAATAAAATCCTTAATCATAATTAAATGATACTCAAGTCATATGAATTATTAATTTTATGAATAAGTAATAAAAGTATATCCGGAAAAATAGGTGTGAAAACACAACAAAATGCTGGCAAATATGAGCTAATAACCTATTCATTGAGCATGTTACCTATTAAGTATGAGACATGGCAATAACTTCTTTACAGCAAAGTATTGGCAGTACTTCAAAGGTTAATTGACAAAACCTATAATACCCTATTTTTACATACAAATTAGGTATTTGATCAAAACATTAAAACATGTTACGTTATATGAATAAAAATAAACGGAGTAAATAATGAAAAATATTTTTAAATTAATTTTAGTTAGCATTGTAATTTTCAAACCTGTTTTTGCATTCCAAGATAATTTCATGATTGATAACCAATCATCCTGCATACTAAAAATCAATCCAAAAATAGGCAATAAATTTGTACATAGTGCTCCAGCTGAAATCAAGGCACATAGTCAAACACCAATACAATATAAATTTAATGATGGTATTGGCAATATAACTTTATTAGCTTATGACATTTTATGTGATGAAAGAGAATCTGGTCAAATCGGTGTTATTACAGAGATGTTTCGTGGCACTTTAGATGTAGCACAATATACTGTAACGACAAATAGAAATATATATGCTGATATTGACTCTAACGGTAATTTTATTTTAAAGAACATTTAATAAAAAAAAATCTATAAAAAAACTTGAATAGTAATATTCAAGTTTTTTTTTATTTATTACTTTCTAATAGATTTAATTTATGGCAAAATACAAATACTAAATCATGTCTTTAGGAGGTAAAAATGCGAGATGCATTCAAAAAAACCATAGCTTTTATTCTATTTATAGGCCAGACATATGCGGTAGATTTAAGTGTCATAATTGATAATCAATCATCCTGCGACATTGATTATAACAATGCCATATCAAAATCATACGTACCATCAGCCCCAAATCACATTAAACCTCATAGCCAAGAAAAGATAGACTTTAATATAAATCAAAAAACTATGGATCATATTATCTTAGAATATTTTGTTCAATGTCATGAACCTATCATGTCTGGTTTCCTAGGAATTAAAACAGAAAAACAAACTACATCTATGAACTTTAGTAAATACCTTGGCAATATAGATAGCAAAGTTTATATATCAATTGACTCCAAAACAAACTTCCTTATTAAGGATGCTTAATTATTAAGCATCCCTATCAACTCTAAAGTTAGGTAACATACGGTTTAATACTACAAACAAGTTCAACCTGTTTTTCTGTGAACCTTTTGCTTCAGAAACTAAGTTTTGCCATGTAGCATGCTGATTTTCAAATGTTTTGATCCAATTAGCTATATCTATTTTGTTAATAACAATATAGTCAACCACTTTAATAAAGTTTCTTTCTATATCTTGCTTTAATGTAATTTTAGTTAAGTTGTCAACATAATCATTAATATCACAGTCATCAATTAATTTCATAATAGAATCAAGAGATAATGCAACACGTGCTTCAAAAAATGCATTAGAATATAATTTCATATTTGAATTAGTCTCCTTATTCCCCCTAATAATTGCTATGATGTGCCAATAAAAACGCCCATCAAATAATTTTTTAACAATAGGATCTTGTAAGTCAGCTTCTTCTACTGGGTGAACCAAAAACTCCTTCTGAACAAACTTTTTACTTGATTGCTTACAAAGCTTGTATGATTCAATAGCATCTTTTTTGAATACCTCAATATATTTAATCACATCATTAAGATTAAGCTTACTATTTAACAATATCCTTACACACCGTCTTAATAACCTTCGATACATATCGAATAAGATAATAAAGGTTTCAATAGATATCTTGTATTCAATTTCACTAACCATTTTATTAACTTCGTTGTAATCAATTAAGCAACGTGAAATCATATACGCTTTAAGAACATCTTCCAAATCAGATTGTGTTTCTTGATACATTTGGTGATAGAATGTAACACCCATATCAAAAACAAAATTCTTTGCTAGTTGGGTTGCAATAATCTCTTCTTTCAAATAGTGTTGCTTGATATAACTATTATATTTTTTTACTAATGTGGGTGAAATTCCTTTTTCAAGGAATTCATGAGCCAACTTGTTTTTTAGGATTGAGCTATTCGCCAATTGATCTTTCAACAACAATATAGTTCTTGCAAACATAATTGCTAATTCAGGCCTTGTAAACATCTTACGCTGAGCAATGGTTGTGTTATCTGAAATACCATCCAAATCTCTATCAATAATACCATTAAGCTCAGCCCATTGAATATAATCTAAGTATAATGCAATCCTTGATAAACATTGATGTTGTGCAAAACTTATTACAGTATTCTGTTGCCTATTATCTTTCAATACAGAGTCACAAACTTCATCAGTAATATCTTCTAAGATACTATTACGTTCTTCGTACGATAACTTACCTTTTTGAACAAGCATATTCAGTAGGATTTTGCTGTTTACCTCAATATCCGAGCAATCAACACCACCGGAGTTATCAATGAAATCCGTATTAATTAAACCACCATTGACAGCAAACTCAATACGAGCCATTTGGGTAAAGCCTAAATTACCCCCTTCGGCAACAACTTTACAACGTAATTGATTTCCATTAATCCTTAATGAATCATTCTGTTTATCTTTGGCATCCAAATTAGATTCTGTAGATGCTTTAACATATGTTCCAATACCACCATTCCAAAAAAGGTCAACGGGGGCCTTTAAGATAGCATTAATTAAATCATTTGGTGCAAAAGTCAACTTTGAAACACCTAGAGCTTTTTGTGCTTCAGGACTGATCTTGATTGATTTCTCTGCTCTAGAATAAACACCTCCGCCCTTTGATAGAAAAGAAGTATCAAAGTCACTCCACTTAGACCTTGGCAATTTAAAAAGTCTTTTTCTTTCGATAAAAGTAGTCTTTGGATCTGGGTTTGGATCAATAAAAATAGCTTCATGATTAAAAGCAGCAACCAATTTTATCTGATTAGAAAGCAACATGCCGTTACCAAATACATCACCAGACATATCTCCAACGCCCGTAACTGAGAATGGCTGATTAATATCAATCTTTAAGTTCCTAAAATGCCAAATGACTGATTCCCAAGCACCTTTAGCTGTGATACCAAGAACTTTATGGTCATAACCAAAACGACCACCAGAGGCAAAAGCATCATCCAGCCAAAAGTTTCTTTCTTGAGAAATCGTATTCGCTATATCTGAAAACTTAGCCGTTCCTTTATCTGCAGCTACTACTAAATATGGGTCATTTTGATCTAAACATACCAATTTTTTGGGTTTTACAATTCTATTATTAACAATGTTATCAGTAATAGATAACAATGAGTTAATAAATGTCTGATAGGCAGAAATTCCATCTTTTAACCATTGATCATAGTTAACCATGCTTGTTTTGAGTACAAACCCACCCTTTGCACCTGAAGGAACAATGATTGCATTCTTAACCTGTTGTGCTTTCATTAGGCCAAGTACTTCAGTTCTAAAATCTTCACGTCTATCTGACCAACGTAAACCACCACGTGCAACCATACCTCCTCTTAAGTGCACTCCTTCAAAGCCAGTTGCATAAACAAAGCTTTCAAATAAAGGTGCTGGTTTAGGGATGTTTGGTACTAAACCACTTCGTATTTTTACTACAACAGCGTTTACATCATTGAAGAAAAAATTTGTTCTAACAGTTGCTAAAATTGAACCCAAAATCATTCGCAACACACGATCATGATCTAATAGTTTCACTGTATCAATATCTTCTAAAATTGAGTTCTTTAATTGATTTAATTGAGTTTCTTTTACATTTCTATTTGGTGAAAACATCATATAGAATAACTGAATGATTTTTGATGAGATCAAATGTTGTTCAAGTAGACAGTTATGTACATATGGTTCACTTAAATTAAAGTTTAATTGATTGAGATATTTACAATAGACTCTCAATATAAGAGAATCCTGCCATGAAAATGAACTACTGATCACGAAACTATTTAGCAAATCATTTTCAATTTCATTATTACACAGACGATATAAATAAGGTAATAGGATTTCTGAAATATGATCCATATTATCATCAACTTCATACTTGGGCATCAAATAAATATCGTTAAGATAAATTTCACTGTTTTCATATAACTCAACAACACATGAACGTTCGTTTATAACATTAAAGCCAAGATTTTCAATCATTGGGATAATGTGAGAAAGCGTGATTTTTTGCTCATTTAATTGAAATACTTTTAACTGAAACTTATTATATTTAGACTTTCTAGAGGAACAAAATAAAAATTCAATTGGGTTTTCATAGGATAGTGATTCGAACTTTGAAATATCACTAATTGCTTCTTTAGGACTATATGTTGCAGTATATCCTGCACCAAAAGCTTCAGCATATTTTTGAAAAACAGTATCAACATCTTCAAAAATATTTGTTTTGGACAAAGCTGTTTTAAATCTATCTTGCCAAGATTCAGAAATCAACTGCACCATCTTAGTTAATTCATCTTCTCCTTTGAATTTTTCTAAACTATCAGAAGTTTTTAAAGTAATGTGAATTCGAACTAATGCAGACTCGGAAATAAATGGAATAGATGAAACAATACTACCATTAAACTCTTGTTCAAAAAGGCCATTAATCTTCTTAAATACAAAAGTATTATAATTATTTCTTGGTATAAACACAAAGCAGGAGATAAATCGCAAATGATAGTCTGCCCTAATAAATACCTTATACGTAAATTTTTCATGTAAATAAAATATACCTAATACCAAACGATATAATTCTTCATAAGAAGCTTGAAATAATTCTTCTCGTGGAAGTGCTTTTAAAATGTGTAATAATTTCTTCTCAGCAAAACGTGAGGAACTTAAATCTGATTTTTGGATTATATATTTCACTTTTTGTCGTAAAACAGGAATTTTAGTTGGATCACTGTCAAATGCATCCGAAGTAAATAAACCTACAAAACGCTTTTCACCGATAGGCATTCCTTTTTGATCAAAAACTCTCACAGAGATTAAGTCTGTTTGAACTGAACGGTGAACAGTCGAAATTGCAGAAGATTTAGAAATTGAAATAAGTTCATGAGAAGGAATCGAAACCTGGCTAGGGTGGTAACCACTTTGCTTTAGTTTATGCTTTAATACACCCAGTTCAGAACCTTTCTTAACATTAAGTTTACCCATAGGGCTATATCTATATTCTCTAAAACCTATAAAGGTAAAGTACTCTTTGAACCATATTAAAAACTCAATGGTCTCATCTTGGTTATCATATTCAGTTAAATTTAATTTTTGATAATCGTCGATCGTTAAAGAAACTGCATTCTGCATTTCTCGCCAATCATTGACTGCTAATTTAATGTCATCAATTACATTTGTAACAACATCATTAATTAAATTAGAATCAACCTTAAGGTGCGTACCCATTCGTATATATAATACTGCTTCAGGCACGCCCTTTGCATTACTATAACCAAGAGACTTGGCTTGATTATTCTTATCTCTATTAACATAAAGTTGACCAATATTAATAATATCCAGTATTTGC
>JAQWRO010000127.1 GCA_029243665.1 Gammaproteobacteria bacterium | reverse complement strand
AATGTCTGAGTGAAGGTTGGTGTAGTTTGGTTTTCTACCATAAGTTTTATCACCGACAATTGGGTGTTTGTCATGTGCTAGATGTACTCTAATTTGATGTGTGCGTCCTGTTTCAATATTAACTTTAAGATGTGAAAAGTGGGTATAACGTTTCAGAACAGTGATATGAGATATGGCATGCTTGCCTCTTTGAATAACGGCCATTTTGGTGCGTTGTTGCGGATGTCTACCAATGGGTGCATCAATGGTTTTACTAAGCTTAAACTGCCCATATACAATGGCTTGATAATGTTTTTCAATATGTCTGTTTTTAAAAGCATCAACTAAGTTGTTATACGCTTCAATGTTTTTGGCAATAACCATGATCCCTGAAGTATCTCTATCCAGACGATGTACAATACCAGCTCTAGGAATTAACTTATTATCAGGGCAATGATATAAAAGACCATTCATGAGCGTGTTATCTGCTATGCCCGCACCTGGATGTGTTACCAACCCTACAGGTTTGTTAATCACTAAAATAGCATCATCTTCATACACAACATTAATCGTGATGTCTTGTGCTTCATCTATGGTTCTTTCAGTTAAAGTTGTCTCCAAAATAATATGATCTCTAATAGATGTTTTAAATTTTGGTTTGGTGATAGTGCCTTGGTTAACTTTGAGGGAACCAGATTTAATCCAGCTTTGAATTTGAGTTCTTGAATAGTTGGGAAGGGCATCAACGATCAGTAGATCAATGCGTTCTGACTTTAAAGAACAAAGTTCTAAAAGGATGACTTTATTTTTTTCCATATTCTAAGTATAATCGCTTTCATGAATATTAGAAAGTTTTGTATATACGGTTTTTCCTGTCTAGTCCTTTATGGTTGTCAATCTGATTCTTTTGAGGAAATTTCACAAAGAGAAGCTAACCAACTTTTTGCTAGTGCGAAAGTTGATATTTCGGAAAAAAGATATGACAGCGCCATTAAGAGCCTTGAAAACATTCAACTTAATTATCCTCAATATGCTGAATACGATCAATTACTTTATATGATTTCTAAAGCGCAGTTTAAACACAAAGATTTTATAGAAGCACAAGACAATGCTCGAGAGTATGTGATTTCAAATCCAATGGACGTTCATGCCGAAGAAATGCGCTTTGTCGAAGCTATGAGTCAATTTTCAGTTAAAGAAAATCTATTAGCCAACCGCTTTTTAAGTCCAAGACACCTAAGAGATACAACTTTTATAAAAAAAGCGAAAACTAATTTTATAGACTTTAAAAAGAGATATCCAAAATCAAAGTATTTGAATGATGTCAATAAAATCTTAGTTCAGATTGAAGACATTTTAGCCAGTGAAGAGCTTGAAATTGCTCAGTATAACTATAACCACAAAGCTTATTTAGGTGCAATCCACCGTGCTGAAGCAGTCATTAAGCATTATCCAAATACGAAACAATTTGAAGCGGCAATGAAGATTATGGATGACAGTTTTTATCAAGTTGGATTGATGGATGAATATAAAGAATTAAAAAATAAAATTGAGCATCTTAGGGCATAATAGCTGCAACGACATGTTTTTGTTCCTGAATTAATATCGTGTATAGCATACAAGCTTTACTTGATGACATCATCTCAACAGGAATGTTCTGATTAAATGCAACTTCTAGTATAGCTTCGTCAATAAAGTGATGTTTATTTCCTGTGCCAATAATAATGATTTCTGGATCTAATGTGATCAATGATTCGATATCATTGCTAGTGATTTGCTTTGCCTGTTGAGGTTCCCAATTAGTAACAAGCGTGTTGTTAGATACCACGATACTATGTTTGTATTCGGTGTTGTTTACGATGATTTTTTTTGGTTCGTACCCTGATAATTTGTAATTTCCGTGGAATTTATGTCTATTTATGTCCATAATACAAGTATCGTAGGATAAAATTTTTAATAATGCAAATGGAGTACTTGAAATGAAAAAGCAATTTTTAAAAGACTATTTAGATCATCCTTTTAATATTCCCAAGGTTGAGCTGACTTTTTCATTAGATCCAAAAAAAACAACTGTACATGCAAAAATGTTACTTAAGCGTGTGCATGACCATGGTGATACATGCGAACTATATGGTGAGCACTTATTGCTTAAAAGTATTGTTAAGGATGGTATCGTTTTAACAGATAATGAATATACCGTAACCGACCAAAAACTCGAACTACATAACGTTAGTGATGAGTGTGTTTTAGAATTGGAAACCGAAATCTCCCCAGAGAATAATAAAGCATTATCAGGTTTATATATGTCACAAGGTAATTTTTGTACACAATGTGAATCTCATGGTTTTAGACGAATCATGTATTTTATTGATAGACCTGACAATATGTCTGAATTTACAACGCATATCATTGCGGACAAAAAAGCTTACCCAGTTTTACTTGGTAACGGTAATTGCATCAACACTCAAGATTTGGGTGATCAACATAGTGCAACGTGGTTTGATCCATCCTTAAAGCCAAGTTATTTGTTTGCTATAGTCGCAGGACAATTTGAGTCTATATCAGATACATTTAAAACCAAAGATGGCCAGGATGTCAATTTAGGCATTTATGTTGAACCTGGTAAAATCGATCAAGCTGGATTTGCTATGGAAGCACTAAAGTTGGCCATGAAATGGGATGAAGATACGTTTGACCGAGTATATGATTTAACTGATTATAACGTAGTAGGCGTAAGTGACTTTAATTTTGGTGCGATGGAAAATAAGGGCTTAAATGTTTTTAACACAGCGTGCATGCTTGCCAATCCAAAAACGAGTACTGATAATGATTATATCAATGTGCTTGGTGTGATTGGTCACGAGTATTTTCATAATTGGACAGGTAATAGGATTACGTTAAGAAATTGGTTTCAGTTAAGCTTAAAAGAAGGTCTGACCGTTTATAGGGATCAAGAGTTTACAGCCGATTTAACAGAACCTGTTGTCAAACGTATTCAAGACGTGAATATTTTAAGAAGTTATCAGTTTACTGAAGATGCTGGTCCAATGTCTCATCCTGTAAGACCTGATTCATATGTATCAATGAATAATTTTTATACAACAACTGTTTATAATAAAGGCGCTGAAGTTGTAAGAATGATTAAAACCATACTAGGTGAAGAAGGCTTTAAAAAGGGTATGGCGCTTTATTTTGATAAATTCGATGGGCAGGCTGTAACAACAGAAGATTTTGTGAATGCACATCAAGAAGCCAATGGTGTTGATTTAGAACAGTTCAAACGCTGGTATACTCAATCTGGAACACCAAAGATTAATGTGATTACAGATCACAATCTAGAAACGGGTATTTTCACAATAAAACTTACTCAAGTTTTGGATGCTAATAAAGCATCAGAACCATTTTTAATGCCATTAAACATTGGTTTTATTACTAATGAAACAGTGATTAATGTGAATGGTGGCCATGTCATTGATCGTGACGGTGAATTTACTCTGGTATTAGATAGCATCGAAAATGAGTTTAGTTTTGAAGGTTTATTTGCGCCTGTAACATTGTCTTTGAATAGAGGTTTTTCAGCACCGGTAATTATTGAACATAGCTTAACTGATGATGACCTGATTAGGCTCATTGGTGATGATACAGATTTATTTAATCGCTGGGATGCCATTCAACAGTATTCATACAAAACCATTCATGCATGGGTAAAAGACAAAACAAATTTGACATCTAAGAGCATACCTAAGCCATTTATTGATGCATTAGATAAATTGCTTATCGAACACAAAAATGATGGTAGATTCATCAGTGTCTGTTTCATGCCTATGCAAGCAAGAACAATTTTAGATAAGATGCCTGGGCATGATATTTTGACTATTCATGAGGTATGTCAGTATTTTTATGAGCAAATAGCAATACATTGTTTTGATCATTTTTCAAACTTCTATGCATCACCAGTGAAT
>JAQWRO010000114.1 GCA_029243665.1 Gammaproteobacteria bacterium | reverse complement strand
TAAAATTTTCTCATAACCAGATTCAAGATATATTCTTTTCATATAATCTACATCATATGTTGGCTTATTCTTTATCTCGCTACTGCCGCCATATTCAATTTCACCTGACTCACCATAGAATATCAGTGGAATATTATAATTAATTGCAGTTCTTACAACTGCTGTCAAAATACCCATTAACCAACCATAATACGGAAAACCTTTATGAATAAAACCCAGTTTATTTAGCTTTTGCATCGCATTTGATGAAGGGGTAATATGAACATGATTATAACCAGATTCTATAAAGTTCTTTAAATTTTTATCGCCCAGATCAAGTTCTAGAGCAGGTCTAATCGTTACACATAAAGGATTCAACCCCAGTTCATGCTTTAACTTATATGCTACATAGGAACCATCTTTCCCACCACTGACAGGAACGATGCAATCAAATGATGCCTTTCCTTTTACTTTCTTAATTAGGCCCTCAAGCTGTTTTTTTCTGAAATCCCAATTAATTTCTTTTTTCTCATCGACCCATTGACAAGCATTACAATCTCCATCTTCATTAAATGAAATGCGAGGTCTAGTAGACATATTTAAACAACTACGACACCAAAATATCTGTTTTACTTCCAAAATATCTCCTATTTATAAATTCCATGATTACTGATAAAAAATTTTAAGTCAATTATTGAAAAAGCCACTAATTTTTATAAAAAAATTTATTTCTCAACTCAATCATCACCAAACAGTCCATCCACCATCCACAACTAAATTATGTCCAGTAACATAACTAGAAGCATCAGAGGCCAAATAGACAAGAGCGCCATTCATTTCATTGAGGCCTGCTTTGCGACCTAAAGGCACTTTTTGAGAGTATTTTTCAACAAAATCCTCATTTTCATCTGGATGAGAGATGCCACCAGGGCTAATACAATTGACACGAATACCAATATCACCCCAATAAGCTGATAAATACTTTGACAATGAAATAACTCCAGCTTTGACAACATTATATACAGCAGGTGAACATATTTTCTTGGCATTAGTATTGCCTGAACTGTACACTGCATCTAAATTACTCCCTTCATAAATTCGATGATCGTTAGCAACGACCCCATAAATCGAGGAAATAAAAATCATAGATCCAAAGCCCTGCTGCTCCATATGTTTACCAACTTTCTGAGCCATAAGAAACAAACCTTCTAGCTCTATGTCCATAATTTTTCGCCACCCCTGAAGTGAAACTTCAGTAAAAGGCTTATATGAATCCTCAGTCTTACCTGTCACACTATAAACAAGAATGTCTATTTTCTTATGTTTATTAATAACTTTCTCTAAAACAACATCAATAGAACCTGGGTCCGTAACATCTATATCGTAGTGCTCAATAGGTTTTTTATCTTGTATTGGCAAATTAGATGCTAAATCTGCAACAATGACATCTGCACCATGACTCAACAACCCGTCACAAAAAGATTGTCCTAAACGACCTCTACCACCTATGACTAACGCAACTTTACCTTCTAAATTAAACATATTGAACCTTTTTTTCTTTACTAAACCTCTGAGACAATGCTTCAACAGCAACTTTTAATGATGAAAAACCATTTACAAAATCATGTTCATGTCTATAACGTCTCTGCGCCACCACATTTAAGAACTGCTGCATCATCTCTTCGTAACATTTGTTTGTATCATATGACTCATCTTTATATAGGCTGATGCCTTTAGGGTGATCTTTTGAGATCAAAATTATCTCATTTTGGATAAAATCATACTGGAGACGTCCCTCTTCAAACAAAACCACCCCTCCTCGTCCAGTTGGGTCTTGCAAAACATCGAAGTGTAGTTGACTTACCGCGCCTGAATGATGACTTAACATCAGATTTGCAGCAACATCCACATCTATATTTAGTTTTTCGCTTTCGGGAAAATATGCTTTCACATCAATGGCTTCACCAAACCAGCTGAGTGCCATTTCAACCTCATGAATTAAACTAAGTAATGCGCCACCACCTAGTTCAGCTTTTGCAACATATAATGACTTCCAATCTTCATCTGGATGCCAATTTGGCAACCATTGACCAACGTATGCTTGAAGTGCTATCGGGGCGCCTAACTCTCCGGATAGTATGACTTCTTTAATTTTTTTTACGATTGGGTGGAATTGCAAGTTATAGCCCACGAATGTGACAGGTTTTTTACTTGCAATGACTTGGACCATATCATCGATACCTTCTAACGTATGTGATATTGGCTTTTCAATAAAAACACCTTTTACTTTATCAATGACTTGCTGCATTGTAGCTAAATGCAAACTACTTGGATTTGAGATGATAGCAATATCGAATTGATTATCTTTTACTTCATCCCAAGAAGACAACGTGTTTATTTTCAAGTCATCTGGCAACGTTTTTGTGGCACCTTTTAACGTTCTTAAAGCATATATTTCATTAACCCCCAATGCACGCAAATTCGCAATATGCCTTCTACCAATTGAACCACACCCGATGATGAGTGCATTTTTTATTTTAAACTGATTTTTAACATGAATGCATGACTGAGTAGATGAGCGTTTTTGATATAATTCGTCACAATGCTGATTGATCTTCGTTATAGCTGGATTTTGATCAAAAAATTGAATGATCTCATCAAGAGAAAAATGATTGTCATTTAAACCTAGATGCTCAAACACCTTCTGAAGTAGCTCATAATCTTCTTGATAATCTAAAGTAAGCCTAATTTTTCTTCTATGAGATGCCTCTACTGGCAACGCACTCACATTAAAACAATTAAGATCATAAAAATATTTCCCCCAAACCTCAGTATCAGTGGAAGTCTTGATATCCAATACTTTACCCAGAGCTGAAACTTTTATCCCGTATGAAAATGTGCCATGGGGCAGGTCAAATGCAGTGATTAGATCAGCGTTTGTACTTTGAAAATGTTTGACAATTTTATCAATGTAATCTGGATCGACCAATGGACAATCTGCAGTCACATGCACAATGTAATCAAGTTGATGATGTAATGCGGCTTGATATATTCTATCTAATACATCATTTTCATCACCACGATAACAACTGACACCATATGCTTTAGAGAATGTTGCTAAATCATCATCTTGTACATGGGTTGATGTTGCAAGAATTACTTCATGAATTGATTGGCTTCTCCTAATACGGTCAATCATTCTCGCAATGACTGGCTTTCCACCCAGGTCTAACAGTACTTTTCTTTTTAACCGGGTTGATTTCAATCTACCTATAATGACAAACCCAATCTTCATATACAATCCTCTTCAAGAATCACTGCATAAGCATCCTTCCTTTTATTAAGTTTCTTTCCAATGATTGTGTTGACATTCTCTGGAGACATGCCCATTGTATCAGTTCGCAAAAATAGTAAATCATTTGCATCGATGACATCACTTGCTTGTTTTGACTGAGCCAGTACAATACTCTTTCTAGAATAATCTCGATACTGTGCTTCAGCATCTGTTAATACTTTAGGGTAGGCACTTTTTTTTGATGATAAATCAAGCGATCTTATCATGTCACAAAATTCTTTAAATTCATCTGGGTTAAGTGCTGCCTGATGGTCAACGCCTTTAAATGATCTATCATGTGTGATGTGCTTTTCAATGATTGCAACACCTTTTGTAACGGCTGCAGCTGGCATCCAGAAACCAGCATTGGTTTCTGGATCAGAGTGATCTTGATAACCAAGCGGTAGGTCAAAAGCTTTTGATAGTTGATCCATAAAGTCAAAATTAATATCACTGGTTGGGGTTGGAAAATTCTGTAGCCCATACATCATCCATATGGGTGCAGACGACTTTGATCTGATCCACTGAATGGCATGTTTAATTTCTATTTCAGTCGAACCACCAACCGACAAATCAATTCTTTTGTTTGTACTCGCAACTGCCTTAATGATAAGCGGATTAGCCATATCAGCGCAGTGAATTTTATATGCATCTACACCTAGCTTTTCACAGAAATTAATGCTTTCTAAATCGTAAACACACGCAATTACCTCCATGGACGGAAATTTTTCTTTTACATAAAGAAATAAACCTTCCCAAGCTTCATATGTAAGCTCTATCCTTTTTAGTAATTCAAAATCTTTGTGTTTAGGAGACATAATATTATGCGCCTTCCATACCTGAAATTGAATGGCATCCGCTTTTGAAGCACCTGCAGCATCTATGATGGTTTTGGCTTTATTGATATCACCCTCATGTGAGCATGCCATTTCCGCTATGATATACGTCATAATTGATACTCCTCTTGAGCAAGTTGAAAATCTGATTGTCTACCAACATCTAGCCATCGCTCATGAATTGGGAATGTTTTCACTTCATGTCCTTTATCTACAATAGACATTAAAAAGTTAGGCATATCAGTATATTCGTTCTTATTTAAAGAATTAATTGCTTGATTATTTATAATATAAATACCAGCACTAACAAAATTACTTATCACAGGCTTTTCTTTAATAGATATAAGACGATCCTTATCAAAATTCACAACACCAAAAGGGTTGGTATAGATGTGCTCACGAAGTGTCATCGTTGCATATGCATTTGATGCTTGATGAAACTCTAATAGCGCTTTTAAGTTAACAGATGTTAGAATATCTCCATTCATAACAATGATATTTTCACCAATATTTGTTGGCAACAAACTTAATGACCCTGCAGTCCCCAAAGGCACTTGCTCATCAATATATTTAATATTAACCCCCAAGCTTGACCCATCTTCGAAATAATCTTTAATTTGATCTGCATGATAATGAACAGAAACATAAATATCTTTAAAACCATTATCTGAAAATCTTTTAATAATTCTTTCTAATATGGGTACACCACCAATTTTCAGCATTGGCTTGGGGCATGAGGCAGTTAATGGATGTAATCGTCGCCCAAAACCACCTGCAAGCAATAATACAGGTATCTTTTGATTATTTTGGTTATTTACACCGTATAAAGACACTAAATCGCAAACTTTATTATCTTCATCAACAATGGGAATACCACTATAACCATTTTCTTTCATCACTTTAAAAATGGCTTCGCGACTTTCTGTGTATCTCATTGTGGTAGGTTGGTTACACATGATTTTACTCACAGGCTCATCTAACTTAATGCCTTTTAAAAAAGCACGGCGCACATCCCCATCCGTTAACGTACCAAGCAATCGTTTTTGAGCATCCACAATCAAGACCATATGTAGCGAAGTTTTATTTAATTTCAAAATTGCTTTTTTTATTGGGTCTGATAATTTCAAAAGTGTATTTTCCCACTGAAGTTTCATAGGTAACTACCTTCCTTTTTTTGAATAAACCTTGCACCAGGCGCTATATTCTCTAGAACGACTGATCCAGCTGCAACCAATGCATCTTTCCCAATAGTGACATTTGGCACAACAACTGAGTTAGCACCAATAAAAACACCCTGCTCAATTGTAGAAGTACCACATAAAGTAACGCCAGGTGCCAAGTGAACATTTGAACCAACCTGACTATCATGCTCTATAATGGTTGCTGTATTTACAATTGTATTTTCACCAATGGTTGTGTTTGGCTGAATGACAACACCAGCCATAATTTGAGCACCTGCTTGAATCTTTACATCAGATGCCATAATAGCACTTGGGTGTACTAGGGACATAAATTCATAATGTTTATGCTTAAAAAATTCATAAATTTTCGACCGTTGTTTGGAGTGAGGCACATGACCTACACCATTCACAAGCATTATTGATTCTGCTGAATAAGATAAAACAGCTTCATCGTTACCTATATATTGCACACCCTTAATTTGATGATTATTTTCAGGCGCAACAATACCAAGCATTTCAATATTCAGCAGTTTCAATATTTCAATACAAACTTTTGCGTGACCACCCATCCCGAGTATCACAACTGGCTTATACATCAATACACTCTCCTTGTTTTATATTCTTTGTCAGTACTTTTCCTTCTAAATCCCATATTCGCGTAGGAGACAACCCTTTTTCAGGACGTATTGTAGCCATCATATCCAAAGTTAATTTTTGTCCTTTTGTCAGATCTTTTGCTGCAACAATACTCTTTCTTGCAACCATTTTTGTGTCTAACTCAATAGGATGCGGTTTTTTAACACCATCACCCATTGCTTGCTCAATATCTCTGATTTGCTGAACCATCGTTTTAAACGTTTCTGGCTCTATGGATGCTTTATGATCTGGGCCAGGTAGAGCCTGGTCTAAGGTAATATGTTTTTCAATGACACTTGCACCATTTGCAACAGCAGCAATTGCTATGTGCGTACCTAAGGTATGATCTGAATAGCCAACTGGCAAAGAAAAATGCTTACATAAAGTATGTATGGCATTTAAATTAATAGCGTCCATTGGTGCTGGATAATAGGAGGTACAATGAAGTATGGTCAGTTTTTCTTCTAATATCTTTTTACCAGCGTGAGACTTGAAAGCCCGCTTAAAAGCCTCAAGGCTTGGCAATTGTTTAGTTTCACTTTCAGTCATCCCAAAAGCAATGATGCCTAAAGCATCTTCAACCTCAGATAAATTTGCCATGCCTGTAGAAAGGATCATTGGCTTATTTAATCTAGCCATCTCAAGTAATAACGGTGCATTTGTGATTTCACCAGATGCAACCTTAAATCTTTCCATATTAATTTCATGGTGTAAAAATTTTAAACTCTCAATATCAAATGGTGTTGATAAAAAAATAATTTTTTTAGACTCACAATATTTTGACAACCTAATATGTGCAGCCTCAGATAACTCCAGCGCTTCTAGCATGGCTTGCTGAGACTCAGACTTTGATGTGTTTTCTAACTGGTATTGTGCTTTTGGAGCCGTTTTTGAAACAAGGTTAGCCGTCTTAAAAGTTTGAAATTTAATTGCATCTGCACCAGCATCTACTGCTGCATCTACTAACTTAAATGCCATATCTTCTTGACCGTTATGGTTAACACCAGCTTCTGCAATAATAAAGACTTTAGACATGCTCTAACTCTTGATCAATGAACCTCTTTTGCAAAATACCCTCTAATGAAATACTTTTCAATGTGTTCTTAATTTTCTTTGACGCATCCCCTGCATAATAAGATGAGGATCCATCTTTGAGACGACTTAAAAAAGTTTTTGACATGGATAGTTTAATGGCTTTTGATATTTCAGTTTGTACCTCGTTACACTGAATAATTGAATCAGCCATGAGTCTCCCTGCTTGTCTTTCACCAACATTGACGGTGGGCGTATTTACATGAGGAACCTCAATGATACCACTGGATGAATTACCCAGAACAACATCTACTACTTTTGCTAGACTAAGGTATTTTTTTAGCCCTAACGATTTAAACAAAAAGCGTTTACCTTGATATTCATTAATGTTTTGCTCCAACAACTTTGTGATGATACGACCACCCTCATCCGCATTCGGTTGGGTGAATATGATAAGTGCTTCTGGAAAAGTATCTAGTGCTTTTAACAATTCATTTACTTTTTGCTCAATAGCATCTAACTGTGTGGTTACCGGATGATACGTGCATAAAATATTTAAATCCCTAAATTTAATATCTAGGGACGCTTCTAAATCTTTTGATGACATAAAGCTCGTTTTTGAAAGGTGATCCAAGCCAGGAGCGCCATGGAGGAACACCCTGTCTTTCTGCTCTCCAAGTTGATAGATTCTTTTGGCATACGCCTTAGCTACTGGAAAATGAATATGAGATAACTTAGTAATTGCATGCCGAAAACTATCGTCTAGAGCGCCTTCTGTCACTTCACCCCCATGGATATGTGCCAAAGGAATTCTCATCCCTGCTGCAGCTAAAGCGATAGAGAGTATTTCGTAACGATCCCCTAATACAACAACTATATCTGGCCTTAATGATTCAAACACAGTTGTCGCTGCAATGGTCGCTTGCCCCATAGACTGACTTATGGCACCAAACTGATCAGTTTCAGTTAAAAAATCTAGGGTTGCCGCAATTTCAAAACCATCTTTCTCAATATGATCGATGGTTTTACCATACTCTTCAGACAAATGCGTCCCACCCACAACCAACTGCAAATCAAGTGCACGATCTTCTTGTACTTCTTTAATCAACCAATATAGAAGACCGTACTCAGCTCGAGTAGTTGTTACAATGGCTATTTTACGATTTAGGTTCATGAATATAACTACTAGGGATATTGGCTAATCGTTCATAAATAGACTGTAGCTGAGTTAAGTTGTCAGTCATACATCCTACAAATGGCTTCAGGTAACATAATGGCTCCCAAACCGGTCTAACCATAATGTTTGCATGATTTAAATCATGCAAAAAATGATCTCGATCTTTCTTGTGTTCAAACAATAAAGTATTTAACCAAAAATTGGATCTAGCATCTTCTGGCTCTGATAGATAATGACATTTTTTTTGATCTTTGAAATAGTCTTTATATTGTCGCGCTAAAGATCGCTTTGCAGCTAAAAAAGCATCTAGTTGCTCAAGCTGAGCCAAACCTAGTGCCGCATTTAAATTTGGAAGGCGATAGTTATAACCAACTGTATCATGAATATATGCCCACTGATGTGGCAACTTTGCAGTCGTTGTAAGATGTTTGGCTTTTGTTGCAATCTCTACATCATTGGTTACAATCATACCACCACCGCCTGTGGTCATAATCTTATTGCCATTAAAACTAAATACACCTACTTTCCCAAATGTACCCGTATGTTGATTATGATAATAAGAACCTAGTGACTCTGCCGCATCTTCAACGACAGAGATATGATGCGTTTCACAAATTGAAACAATTTGTTTTATCTTTGCTGGATGCCCAAATGTATGCATAGGTAAACATGCTTTTATTTTTCTACCTGATACTTTATGAATACAATGACTATTGATTACCTCTGTATCTTTCTCTAAAAAGTTTGTTAACGCATGAGGACATAGACTTAACGTATTTGGGTCAATGTCTAGAAAGATCGGATCTGCACCACAATACTTAATGGCATTTCCAGTTGCAACAAATGTCAGTGGCTGAGTGATTACCAAATCATTTTGCTCAACATCACATAACAGCAGTGAAACATGTAATGCTGCAGTACCATTAACAACAGCAACAGCATAGTCAGCGCCAACATACTTTGCAAACGCTGATTCAAATTGATCGACATATGTGCCCACACTTGACACAAAAGTTGAATCAATTGCATCTAGCACATATTTCTTTTCATTCCCGATGAAAGATGGTGCATGCAATGGAATGCTTTTATCATTGGGATAAAGTGTACGAATAAATTGAATGACATCGCTAAACATTGTAAATATCTGTTTTATATTCTTTTAAATGTTTGTCATTTGTGAACCATTGGATGGTTTCTTTTAACCCCATTTCAAGCGTGTGTCGTGGCTTGAATCCAGTCAAATCATTTATTTTTTTATTGTCACACCATAATCTAAACACTTCGGATTTTTTTGGCCTTATACGGTTTGTGTCGGTCACTAGTTCAACGTCACTCTCCATAAGCTTTTTAATTGTATCAAAAAGATCACCTATAGAAATTTCTTGATTGGAACCAATGTTAATGGTCTTTCCGGTCGTCTCGGGGGATTCCATGATTTGC
>JAQWRO010000081.1 GCA_029243665.1 Gammaproteobacteria bacterium | reverse complement strand
ACAAATTAAAGAGCTAGAATACCACGTAACAAAATCAGAAGCAAAAAGAAGAGCAAAAGCTGCTGCTCAAAAAAGACAATCTAAGAAAGATACCAAAGAAAGAAATTGGTCTGACTACTAATATTGTCTTGTTGTGCGTGGCCGTTTTTCTAAACAACTACTGGCGAGAATCAATCAAAGTATTGATATAGCTCAGTTAATCTCAAAACATGTTCAATTAAGGAAAAACGGTAATCGTTACTTGGGCTTATGCCCTTTTCACAATGAAAAAACACCTTCATTTGTTGTAACACCTAATAAGAATATGTTTTACTGCTTTGGTTGCCATGAACATGGTGGACCAATTGATTTTCATATGAAAATCAATCAATCATCTTTTCCTGAAACAATACACGCATTAGCAAAAGAACTTGGGATCACTGTTGAAAGCAATGAAAACTCGGATTATGAATGTTTTGATCTTTTAACTAAACTTTGTAGCGAAAACCTAAAAAAACAACCAGTAATTTTAAAACAGTTACATAACAGAAATGTAAGTCAAGATACCATCAACACATTTAAGCTTGGCTTCATGCCAAGCATTCAAGCTAATGCTTTATGTAAATTGTTAAATTGCAAACCAGAAACCCTTGTCAGCATTGGCATAATTAACAAAGATAACAACACCAACCGATTTAAGCAAAGAATCATCTATCCTATTAGTGATAAATATGGTCAAGTTATTGCTTATGGTGGTCGATCTATTCATTCACAACAACAACCCAAATATATTAACTCACCAGAAACAAAACACTTCAAAAAAAATAGTGTCATTTACAACATCCATCAAGCCGAAAAGCAAGGATATTTTATATTAGTTGAGGGGTACATGGATGTTATTAAACTAAACTGTCATGGTTTTAATGGGGCCGTTGCGCTTATGGGCACAAGCTTTAATGACGAACGAATTCAAAACCTACTCAACTCATCTAGAAAATTATATATTTGTTATGATGGTGATGATGCTGGCAAAACAGCGACAAACAAATTATCACATATGTGCTTAAAGTATTTAGGCCCTGAATGTGAAATATTTATTATCAGACTACCTAATAAGCATGATCCAGATAGCTTTATTGATGAGCATGGAAGTAAAGCTTTCAAAACACTTATACAGGAATCAAAAGCACTAAGTGGGGATATGATCGATCAATTACAAATCACACACCCACTTAATTCAACCATTTCAAAAAGCAGATTCAAACAGCAATTTTTAAAATTGTCCGAAGAAATTAAAGACTCAATATTTAAAAAAGATTTTAAAGACCTAGGTTTTAAAGCTTTATATAGCAGAAATGATAAAAACCCTAATCACCCTCATCCAAAATTGGATAAAAACTTTATTAGCTGGCTAGATAGAATTATCTATATCATTGCAATAGAGCCGGAAATTTGCCATCAATTAACCCGTGATGAAATTGACAAGTTAATTCAGCTTCAAAGTGTCCAAAATACTAACCTGATGTTTATTGGCCATATGGTAAATACTATTTTAAAGAAAAATCTAACTTCAATAGATGAATTAATCAATGAAGCCAAGAAACAACAAACAAAGGACAAATTAGAAAATTTAAAACAAAAACAAACTTATTTAGCACCTGCAAATCGTGTCCTGGAATTAAAAGGTGCAATACCAAAATTAATAAATGAAAAAAATAAAATTATCACAAAAGACTTAATCAATAAATCAAAAGAAAACTTACTTACAACAGAAGAACGTAATCAACTAATTTCATTGATAAAAAAAGAAAAAAACTCAGAATAAATACTATAATTACTTTAAAGACAATTAACGAATTGAAAAAAGAATCAAAACAAAGTAAAATATATCATTTGGAGAAAGAATGAAAGATAAAACCATCGATAAAAATAGTAATGGCTCAGAAAAGAAACTGGCCATTGATAAAATGATTAAAGTGCTAAAAGAAGAGCGCGATGGTGGTGGTTTTGTTTTATTTTCTAGGGTCAAAGAACTTTTGCCAGAATTTCTAATTAACACCGATGATCTTCCTGAAATTGTAAACCAAATTAGAGAACAATTAGATTCTGAAATTGAATATGATAACGAAAACGAAAATTTGTTTAATAGCGAATCTGAAACTGCAGCATCGGAAGAAACTGAAAATGAAGAAAGCATAGAAGTTTCTCTTGCAGGACCAGATCATGTCAAACGATACATGCTTGAAATGGGTAAAATTTATCTTCTTGATCGCGAGGGTGAAGTCAGAATAGCAATGGAAATTGAGCAAGGCAATGAAATGGTTATTCATGGTATTGCTTTGCATCCAATGTTCATTCAGTTTGTAGTAGATTCTTTTGATAAAATCGCTAGTTATCCATTGCGTTTTAATGAAGTCATCGTAGGTTTTTTTGATCCGGAATTTGCAGAGCTCAACAAAGAAGAAACTAAACTATATGATATTCTTAAAAAAAATGAAGAAGAAGAGGATAAATTAAACGCTCTCAATATGGATTCTCATGAAGAAGAAGAAGAGGAATATACTGAGGATGAGCCCGATGAAGGCCAAGAAAAAATCGACCCAATGGTTCTAAAAACAAAAATATTTTTTCTTAAAAGTCTTATTGAACAGGGAAAAAACAAGGAAGTTATAAACTATTTTACTAAACTAAAACTTTCTACAAGAATTTATAATAAAATTATTAAAAAACTTGATAAAACAATTTCTGAAGTTAGAGACTCTGAAAAGAAAATAATGTTCCAACTTATTGAAAAAAATAATCTTAAAAAGAAAACTGTAGTAGCAATGATTAAAAGTGATGATTATCAAGTTGAAATAAGCAAACTTATAGATAAAAAAGACTTCATCAATGGCCAATTAGTTAAAAACTATCTTTTAAAACTCAAAAAGGTTGAGGAAAGAGAGGAACTTCCAACAAATCAAATACGACTAATAAATCAAAAAATCAAAGTTGGCGAAGCTAAAATGTTGAAAGCTAAACGTGAAATGATTGAAGCCAATCTACGTCTGGTTATATCCATTGCTAAAAAATATACTAATCGAGGCTTACAATTTTTAGACCTAATTCAAGAAGGCAATATTGGTTTAATGAAAGCTGTAGATAAATTTGAATACAGACGTGGTTATAAATTTTCAACTTATGCAACATGGTGGATCAGGCAAGCTATTACAAGATCAATCGCAGATCAAGCTAGAACCATCCGTATTCCTGTTCATATGATTGAAACAATTAATAAATTAAACCGAATTTCAAGGCAGTTTCTTCAAGAAAAAGGACGAGACCCAACACCAGAAGAATTAAGCAAAGAAATGGATATGGGTATTGATAAAATTAGACGTGTTCAAAGAATTTCTAAAGATCCTGTTTCGGTTGAGAATCCTTTAAGTGCTTCAAATGATGCGGACGAAGATGATTCAAGAATTAAAGATACTATTGTTGATAAAAATGCTCAATTACCAGTTGATGCTGCAACAATTGAGGGTCTTAAAGAAGCGATCGGTGATATGCTTGAAACACTTTCTCCTAGAGAAGCTAAAGTCTTATGCATGCGTTTCGGCATTAAAATGAATACAGACCACACACTTGAAGAGGTTGGCAAACAATTTGATGTAACTAGGGAGCGAATTAGACAGATTGAAGCTAAAGCCCTCAGAAAGCTAAGACACCCCAGTCGTGCTGAGAAACTAACAAGCTTTCTTGATGACGATCTAGAAAACTAGTGAACCTTTGTAAGTTAGCTCAAACTTTATCAACTATATCAAAGCCGTCCATGGTTTTGGTTGATAATCAAATCACAGCAATTAACTTAAAAAAATCAATTGAAGCATTGTTTCCTCATGATGGATATAGATCTATAACTCTTATTCCAGATAGAGGTTCTTTGCCGTATGCAAAATCTTTTGCAAAAGAAAACATAAGTGCAGAAAGGTTTCAGACTTTGTTTCAACTCACCCAAGAAGCACCAGATATTATCATTACAACCATAGCCAGTGCATCTTATGTGATACCACCAAAATCATATGTGACACTATCCCAAACGTCACTCTCAGTAGACCAAGAAACTTCATTCACAGAACTATCACAATTATTAGTTAATAATGGTTTTAAAAAAAATACGGTTGTGACTGATAACGGTACATTTTCCATTAGAGGTAGTCTACTCGAATTTAAAATTCAACAGAAATTATTTCGTGTGGAATGGTTTGATGATTTAATTGAAAACATTTGGTTATATAATGAACATGACGATAGATTCAAACCTCATGTTGAACCTGTTCCTATTTTACCTCAACATGAAATATTATTATCAAAAGAGCAAAGAGAGCTATTAAAAACATATTGGAAAAATGAAGATCCAAATGCACCTAAATATCCTGAATATAAATACTTAGATAGTGGGCTACCCATTGAAGGTGTAGAAGACTTAGCCCCAATTATTTTTGAAAAAACCAGTACTATTTTTGACTTTATACCCAAAGATACTTTGATATACACTCCAGATAACACAGACAGTATCCTAAATAAATTTAATCGAAAAGTTACTGAAAACTACAATGCCTTACAAAAAAGAGAAGGCATTATTCCTTCACCCTCACCTAATCTTCTCATTCATTCATGGTTCAAAAAAAGTAAGTTTAAAACTTATGTATCTGATTTTGAATCATTTACATTCAAAGCTACACATTATGAAAACAAACTTAAAAATTTAAACGAACACACCACACCCGTTGTGATTACTTGTATTAACCAAGAACGTTTAGATCGTTTTAAAACATTAACCGAAAGATGTGAAGTTTCATTTCAGATCATTGATAGCATAGATGCTATTAAAGAAAGCACACATCGCATCAATCTACTTATTGGTGATTTTAGCTGGGCATATCAATATAAAGCGTTTTTAATCCTCCCAGAATACATATTGTATAAAAAAGAAGACTCACCAAAAGTAGAAAAGAAGCTTTTTGAAAAAATACATTTACTTCCAGAGGATTACGTTGTCCATGAAGACTATGGCATTGGCCAATATCTTGGTCTGGTTACAGTTAATGATCAGGAATTCATGCAAGTGCTTTATAAGAAGCAAGCCAAGATATTTATTGCAGTAGATCAATTTCATTTGCTTTCAAAATATCATATACAAGAAAGTGTTGTACTTGATGAATTAGGTTCAAAAAACTGGACTAAAACGACAAAAAAAGCCCGCGAGCTTACCTATGATTATGCAGCTGAAATATTAAAAGTGAATGCAAAAAGGCATATTCTTAAAACAGCTCAAATCCCAATACCTGATGAATATGAAACTTTTAAGAATCAGTTTCCTTATACTGAAACACCAGATCAAGAGAAAGCAATTGTAGATACACTCAATGATCTTTCAAAAGATATGCCAATGGATAGACTCATCTGTGGTGATGTTGGCTTTGGGAAGACTGAGATTGCTATCAGAGCATCATTTGCAGCAGCGTTAAATCAAAAGCAAGCCCTTTTCATTGCACCAACCACATTGCTTGCATCACAGCATCATCTAAACATTAAGGAGCGCTTTAAAGATTGGCCTATTGAAGTGAGATTGTTAACATCACAAACCAAGAATAAAAAAATCTTAGATGAAATTGCACAAGGAAAAGTTGATGTTATTATTACGACACATGTTGTATTAAGAACTGCCTTACAATACAACGACCTTTCACTTATCATTATTGATGAAGAACATAGGTTTGGAGTTAAAGATAAGGAATTTATCAAAAAAGCACACCCTGACATACATTATTTATCTATGAGTGCAACCCCTATTCCAAGATCACTTAATTTTGCTTTATCCTCATTAAGAGACATTTCACTCATTTCAACTCCGCCAAGACAAAGAACGGACATCGTCACACAAGTCATGAAACACGACGATACAGTAATTTTAGAAGCTATTGAACGAGAACTCCAACGCGGTGGGCAAGTTTATATGGTACACAATGATGTGGCAAGTATTCAAAAAGTTTGTGCATTTTGGCAAGAAAAATCTAATTATATTGTTTCTGATTTTATTCACGGCAAAATGACCCAAATTGAACAAGACGAAAAGATGTTTGCTTTCAGCCAACACAAAGTAAATTTATTAGTGGCCACAACCATCATCGAAAGTGGTATCGATATCCCAAATGCAAACACCATGATCGTGCTAAGAGCTGATAAATTTGGGTTAGCACAACTGCATCAACTCAGGGGTCGAGTTGGTCGATCAGACCGGCAAGCTTATACATATTTTATTACACCTGATCCAATGTTTTTAAAGAAAAATGCATTGTCTAGGCTTAATGCAATCAATGCACTATCAAGTCTAGGTTCTGGATACCAATTAGCCGTACATGATCTAGAAATTAGAGGTACTGGCTCTATTTTAGGTGAGCAACAAAGTGGCATGGTTAAAGGTGTTGGCTATGAGCTATATCTAAACATGTTGAAACAAGCTTGTAATGAGCTTAATCTAACTGAAGAATCAGTTACAAACCCAATAGAATATCAAACATATTTTTCACTTATCATACCCCAAGATTATGTTTCAGATACCAATCAAAGACTATCTATATATCAATCCATTGCAAAAGCTGATGACGAAACTATAGATGAGATAGAATCACATTTGGCGATTCATTACGGCCTGCCACCCTATTCAACGATCAGCCTATTAAGAATGAAAAAACTTGCAAATTCGTTACAAAACATGGGATGTACAGAGTTCAACATAAAAAAGGAATATACTTTACTGACTTTCAAAGACCTTTCAGAACCCAATCACCTAAGGTTATGTCAATTACTACAACAAAATAAAAATGTTATTATGACAAGTGATCATTCAATTAAATACACCGATGAGCATTCGTTAAACCCTCATGCTATGATGAACGACTTATTGGCTTTAAACAAAAATTAGATTGTTTGTCTTGTCTTTCATTTTTTTTAGTTTGATCAGTAGTATTATTACTAGATGATTCAGGCTTCAACTGGTCTGATTGAGTGGGTTGAAAGTAACTCTTAATAGGTTTTAATGCTTTGTTTAAACGATCATTTATCCAAACACCTTCTGTTAGTAACGCACAAATAATAAATACACTAATAATCGTTGGCAAAACAATAGGAGATGTTGAAAACATGAAAGCTAGATGAGTTGCAAACTCAGTGCCACCATTGATGCCTATACAGCATGCAACAAGAAAAACCGTAAAATAAATAAAGTTATTTAACCAATTAATTGGGTCTAATAAATTAGTTACAAAATAATTAATATCTATTAATTTATCATCATTTTTAGAATATAAAATCCAGCTAGTAAAATTTATTATTTGTATCATACCACCATATACAAATGGAAATAGGACGACTTGATGAATTAAAGCCAAAGGCAATGTTGTCATAAAAAAAGCAACACCAGCAAATAAAAAAGCTGATATCCCAAGAATTATATTTTGATAATTATTAGTAAATTTTTTGTATATTTGGTCAACAAATGTAATGGATAAACCGAAAAAATATTGCAACACGGGTTTATAGTCTAAACCATGACTATGACCTTCTTCAGGATCTTCATCAGATTCGTACTGTTTATTAGAATTATGTAAAGGAATGATGTCTTCTTTAATTCTTACAATCATCCTATAAGTAACAAATAGTAAGGAATTAAATGCACAAAAAGAAAAAATACTTAAACTGTTCATACCTAACAAAAATATTGACCCAAAAAATAACGCAACAGAAATAAATGTAATGCTTTGATAATTTGTGATATTAAAGGTATTAACACCAAAGATAGCTTGTATTAAATTTTGTGGTTTCTCTTCATCAGAATTAAGGGTTACAGAATATTTTTCTACATTTTCTTGCAATTCAAAAACACCATTAAAATGATCATTTAATAATACATTTGCTCGTGATTTTAGAAATTCAGTTTCTACAGAATTAGATTCAAAGAAAAATGATTGATCGTAGTCAATTTGACCATTCTTTTCAAAAACGATACAGGCATAAATACCTTTACTGGTATCATGTTCGTATATTGTAAAACTATGATGCTGACCAGCCACAGTATGATAATCTGTAAAATATTCATTTGATGTTGCAACAAGTCCACTGAGTTGTGCTAAAAATATTGTTAAAGAGGAGCTTGAGTGTGTAGCGGCAGCAGCAGGAATAGCGCCTTCACCAATACAGTGAATAATCAATGCGGTGTATTCTCTTATAGTTGCGTCAAAAGCAGCATAGATTCTTCTAATAGGAGATAATGCTTTATAATCGTATAACTTTTTAACAAAAACTGAAGAAACACCAATTGAAAAAAACGCGTAGACTACAGGGTGAAAAAGACCAGTTATAAAGATAACATTAATAATTGCAAAAATTGGAGCTGCCAAAGATATAAAACTTAACGGATCAGAAGGCATTTCAAGTTTATTAAAAGACTCAGCAGCGTTATTGAAAAAAACTGTAAAATGTGTAAGTCCAGCTAACACAGCAATAATCAAAGACGTTGTATTAGCAAATGGTAAAAACTCAAAAAACTCAACGCCTATAAAAACACCAACAAGTAAACCTAGTAACATTAAAAATATATTTTTTTCAGAATTTTCTTTGTTTTCTTTGTTTTCTTTGTTTTCTTTGTTTTCTTTGTTTTTTAAAAGGCTATTAAATTCATATTGACCGATCAACCAATAAACCGAACCAGTCATGACTGCAGGGATAATAAGGGTCCAAGCAGGTAAAACAACAAAAAAAACTACTTGGATCACATGACTCAAAAAAAGTGAATATGCATAGTTGAGTAATGTATAGGTTAAATAACCGTAACATAATCCATATGGAATAGTTAACAAGAAAGATAAAAAAAGATTATAATTAGAACTTTTTAATAATGTTTCTTTTGAACCACTTTCAAATGATGTTGTACTATTCGATGTATCTTTTGTAATACATAAAGTCTTACTTCTTAACTTTTCAGTTAACCCTTGTGTTTTTAATGTATTCATATGGCTTCATAATTATTATTTATTTTTCATCACGTCAAAGAATTTAGAATCTGATCCTAATACAATAAAGTTATTCTTATCTTCATTAAAACTTTTTGAATAAGCTTCCAAACTTCTCATCAGATTGAATAGCTTAGCATTTTTTGAATAAGAACGCGAGAATATTTTCATTGCCTCTGAATCACCTTTGGCTTTTAACTTTGCACCATTTTCATTGGCTTTAGCTAATATAACAACAACATCCTTATCTGCTTCTGATCTTAAGGCCTCAGCAGCTGCAATACCATCTGAACGGTGTTTGGTTGCAACACGTTGTCTATCTGCCCTCATGTTTTGAAAAACAGATGAACTTACCTCTTCAGGCAAATCAATTTTCTTGATTCTAACATCTACAACTTCCACACCTAATTCCGTAGCTCTTTTATTGGTTTTTTCTTTTAAAAAATCCATAATTTGTGTTCTTTCAGAAGAAATAACATCAGAGATTTCTTGACGTCCAAACTCTGCTCTTAATGTGTCATTAACTTTTTGTTGGATCAAACGTTCAGCAACAATGCTACGACCACCCGTTCTTGTAAAATACTTAACTAAATTAGTTACACGCCATTTTACGTAATAATCAACTATAACCACATAGTTTTGTTCAGATGTTAAAATTCGAGAAGAAGGCTCTTCAAATGACTGTAATCTTACATCTATTCTTTTTACTTGATCAATAAACGGAATTTTAAAATGCAATCCTGGTTTAAAAATTCTTGATTGATCATTTTTTGTTGTAACAATATCACCTAAACGAGTTATAAATGCTCTATTACCTTCAACCACTGTAAATATTGAAAATGATAAGATCATTAATGCTAGAAAAACAATTGAGATAAATATATTGATTTGATTATCTTTCACTTCGACGTCCTTTTGTTTCAGGTTTAAGAGATTTTAGTGTTGCCATATTTGCTTGTTGCATCTGGGACTCAGATGTAAAAGGCATATATGTTTCATCTTTTACTGGCATTGCTTTTAACATTTGATCAATTGGCAAATACATAAAAGCATTTTGATTATTTGGTAAATCAACAAATAATTTATTCACTCTTGAATACAAATCTTGAAGTTTTGAATAGTAAATATTATTTCCAACGATATCTGGATTTATTTGATATTGTGGTTGTATAGCAAGAAAAGATGCCACTTGTGCACTTGCATCCAATACAACTTGTTGCTGATAACCCTGACTCTGCTGAATGATTCGCTTGGCTTTACCAGAAGCAATTGGCACCACTTTTTCACGATAAGCTTTAGCTTCATTAATGAAGCGTTTCTCATCTTCTAACGCTTTGATCACATCATCAAAGGCTTCGCTGACTTGCTGTGGTGGTTTAGCAGGCTGTAAGTTAACATCAACAATATTAATACCTACGTTGTAATAATTGATAGTTTCTTTAATTTGTTTCTCGATCGAATCTCTAGCAGCAGATCTAGATTGAGTTAAAATGCCATCTAATGTAGTTGAGCCAACCACTTGCCTTAACGCACTGGCAGTTGCTTGATTTACAGACTCATATGGGTCAACAGCATTAAATAGATATTTTTTAGGATTATCTATTCTAAATACTACAGAAACTTCGACATCAACAATGTTTTTATCTTTGGTTAACATCTCAGCTTTGCTTGAGAATGTGTAATCCCTCATCACATTTACGATCTGGGCACTTTCTATAATTGGCGGCACCCAGTGTGGGCCTGGCTCTAAGGTTCGATTATATTTTCCAAAACGTAAGACAACACCCTTTTCAGCTGGTGCAATTATGGTAATCCCTGCCAACCCCCAAATAACAACTAAACCAATCACAATTAATGAAATTAAAAATGACGGAGATATTTGATCTCCACCGGATTGATTTGCTTTAACGCCT
>JAQWRO010000067.1 GCA_029243665.1 Gammaproteobacteria bacterium | reverse complement strand
TATCCTTTTATACAAAAAGGATTTTGTGCATATGAAAATTTATTAGAAACTTACCCAAAATTAATACATGTTGGTAATCCTTCAGCGATTGTGCCAGTAAAAAAGCCAAGAGAATTAACTCAACAGAAATTAAAAAGTCTTTCATTTGGGGGCAGTGGTGGTGCCAGACAATTGAATCGACTGATGCAAGCCTTGATTGAAACTCATGCACTGAAAGATTGTGAGATTTGGCATATCATTGGTGACTACGATGATCATATGCTTAAGCTCAATGGTGAAGGGATCAAAATAGAACGTTACAATGACAATATCCAAGAAGCTTATCAATGGGCTGATTTAGCCATTACACGTTCAGGAGCAATGACTTTAACTGAGTTAACCTTAGCTGGGCTACCTGCATTATTAATGCCTTTTCCTTTTGCAACTCATGACCATCAAAAAAAGAATGCAGCATATTATGTTTCTAAAGGCGCCGCATGGATGTGTGATGACTCACCTGAGGGGATCGTTGAGCAAGTTGAATCTATCCAGAAAAACCCTAAAAAATATAATGAAATGGCTTCGTCTATGTATGATATGATACCTAAAATTTCTTCTGATCAAAAAATTGTGAGTTTGCTTTTAAAGACTAAAGCGGTTTGAAGTCATAGTAATCTGGTGACCAAGCGAGATCTTTAATGACTTTATCCACGTCTTCTTTTTTAACTTCTGATACGTTATCTTCGATTGCAGCAAGCATCACTGCTTTAGCAATGCCTAAACTAAAATCATGGTAATTACCATCTAAAGGAGGTAGTAGACGATTGTCATTTTTCTTCTTGATGCTTGCCCAAGTTCTACTTAAGCTAGAGGAAGCTTCCAATAGCATGTTTTTTGTGACTAATTTTGCCTTGGCACCAATAATTCCCATACCCAAACCAGGAAAAATATAAGCATTGTTACATTGTGCAATAGGGTATGATTTGCCATTGTAGGTGACTGGTTGAAAAGGACTGCCCGTTGCAATCATGGCTTTACCTTCTGTCCAGTTAAAAATATCAATAGGGGTAGCTTCACAACATGCAGTAGGATTCGATAGAGGCATGATAATAGGATGTTTACAAGTAGCCGCCATGGTTTTAATGCAAGTTTCAGTAAAAGCACCATGAACGCCAGAACAACCGATTAAAACAGTTGGTTTAACGTGTTCTATAGTGGTTTGTAATGAATGATCAGCCCAGCCGACAATCTCTTCATTATCCCTTAAATATTTTGTTTGGTCGCCAAATACTTCCGTCATTCCTTCGTGTAGCAAACCTCTACGACCTACAAGCCAAATGGATTCGACAGCTTTTTTACGGTCGACTCCTTTTTTGATCAATGCTTCAACTAATGCATCGGCAACACCAATGCCAGCAGTGCCTGGGCCTAAAATAACAAAACGATGTGATTCAAAATCAGTACCAATTTGAATGCTGGCAGATTTTACGGTAGCCAATGAAATGAGACCTGTACCTTGAACATCATCATTAAAGACACACAAATCTGATTGATAACGATCGAGAATGCGTCGTGCATTTTTTCTACCAAAGTCTTCAAAATGAACAAAAGTAGTGGGATTCTTTTTAAGAATAGTTTTTACAACATCATCAATGAATTGATCGTAAGGTTTTCCTGTGATGCGTTTGTGTCTAGCGCCGATGTAATTTGGATGATCAAGCAAAACTTCATTATTTGTGCCTACATCCACAATAATAGGTAATACGTGTGCAGGATTAATACGACTACAGGCTACATAAACCATCATTTTACCGATTGCAATATCCATACCGCCGACACCCCAGTCACCAATACCTAAGACACCCTCGCCATCGGTAATGATGACCATTTTTATATGGTCCGTTAAGTGATTTTGAATGATGATATCAAGGTCATCTTTTTGCTCGTAAGAAAGATATAAACCACGATTGCTACGATACTGTTGTGAAAAGTTTTTAACTGCATCACCAATGGTTGGTGTGTAGATGATCGGTAGCATGGTTTCAATGTAACGCTGGATTACTTGATAAAAAAGAGTATGATTGCGTTCATGTAATTCATTTAAATATATGTTTCTGCTTAAGTTATCACTGATGTTTAAATATTGCTGATAGCATCGTTCAACTTGCTCATCGATCGATTCAACGTAACTGGGTAATAAGCCATCTAGTTTTAAATACTTACGTTCATCGTATGTGAAAGCCGTGTCCTTATTTAGCTGTGGGTGAGAAAGTAAATCATAACCTTCGAGGTCAGTTTGGACAGTTTTTTTATCATGATTAATTTTAATGACTTTCATACTATAAGTGTAGTCCAAATTTATAGGAGCGACAATGTAAATGACTATAAAAAATCAAACTTTCTCAATCAAAAACGAAATACTCAGATCATCGATACTATATTCATGAGGTTGTGATGCTTCAGCTTTATGCCAATCAATACACAAAGTTTCCTTGGCAATATAATCACAATGTTTTTGGCAGACATCTTGTAATTGATCATTGCTGTAAAAGGTAAGTTTAATTCGATCAGACACTTCTAAACCAATTTCCTTTCTAGTTTTTTGAATATTGCTTATGATTTCTCTGGCATGGCCTTCAGAAATTAAATCATCTGTTAAATGAGTATCTAGCGCTATGGCAACATGATCATTAGCTAAAATTACATCTTCATTGTTTAATGGTTGACGTGTAATGAAAATTTCATCTTTACTAATGGTATGACCTTCAATTTCAATGCTACCTGTTTGATCAAGTTCAAGTACTTGTGAGGAAGATAATGATCGAATAGCTTGGTTTGCGATTTTAAAATCTTTGCCTAAGCGTTTTCCTAAAAGTGGTGCATTTGGTTTAGCACCCAATTGAATATAACCTGAGACATTAGCGTCAATATGGATGTTTTTAATATTAAGTTCTTGTTGAATAATGTCACAATGACGTTTCAATGTATCTAGTATTTTAGGGTCTTCATGAACGATTGTCATGGCACTTAATGGCGTTTTGACTTTAATCTGATTGTCATTTCTACCTTGTCTACCAAGCGTAATGGTTTGGTCCATCAATAAAATAGCTTCTTCTAATAATGGGTCCATCATGGTGTCATTTGCTTTAGGGTAGGCACATAAATGGACAGATGTCTCTAGCGAGGCATTTGGGAAAAGCTTTTTTAAAGATTGATAAACATGCTCTGCCATAAAAGGTGTAAACGGTGCCATTAACAAACTAATGTCATGAATGCACTGATATAAAGTTTGGAACGCTGCTTTTTTATCATCATTACAGCCATCTGCCCAAAACCTTGGTCGATTCATACGTATATAAATATTTGTGAGCTCATCAATCATGATAAGTAATTCTGGGACAACATTATATAATTTATATTCAGTCATCTGTTTGGTTAAACGTGCTTTAAGTGATTCAAGTCGAGAACGTACCCAAAGATCAAGGGGATGCTTACATTGAATGCTTGCATCAGGTTGCCAGCCATCAATCTCTGTATAGGTGGTTAAAAAGTTAAACGCATTTAGCCATGGAATCAGCGTACGGCGTAACATTTCTTTGACACCTTGGTCACTGAATCGTTGCTCTTCACCTTTGACCAATCCTCCGCTGATCATATAGAGTCTTAAAGCATCTGCACCATATTGGTTTAGTAATTCTTCTGGTGGGGTATAATTTTTAAGACTTTTTGACATTTTTTTGCCACTTTCAGCTAAAATAATGCCGTTTACAATGACATTTTTAAATGCAGGTTGGTCAAATAATGCAGAAGCAATGATGTGTAGGGTGTAAAACCAGCCTCGGGTTTGGTCTAAGCCCTCAGCAATAAATTGTGCTGGAAAACCTGATTCAAATACAGTTTCATTTTCAAAAGGATAATGCAGTTGTGCATATGGCATGGCGCCTGATTCGAACCAACAATCAAGTACTTCGTCTGTGCGTCGGTAGGTGCCGGGTTCGCCATCGATCTCAAAGGTTAGGTGGTCAATATATTCCCGATGAATGTCTGTGATGTTTGTTTCACCAGTGAGAGATTTAAGTTCATCGATAGAACCGATACATATGCGTTTGTTCGTTTGATCATTGATCCATACAGGAATAGGGTTGCCCCAAACACGGTTACGTGAAATAGACCAATCTCTTGCATTTTCCAGCCATTTCCCAAAACGACCTGATTGAATGTGGTCAGGCACCCAATGGATGTCTTGGTTGTTTTTGATCATTTTGTCTTTAATTTTTGTGACATTCACAAACCAAGAGGGGACACTTCTATAAATCAATGGCGTATTGGTTCTTGGACAAAAAGGATAACTATGATCCAATGTGTCATGGCGTAATAATAAATCACGTGCTTTAAGGTCTTTAATGATGTTGGCATCAGCATCTTTAATGTACTGATTGGCATAATCGGTGACAACATCAGTAAATTTCCCACTTTCATCTAATGGACACACATCTACAGGTAAGCCTGCTGCCATGCAAATACGTTCATCGTCCTCACCAAATGCAGGCGAGTTTGGTACGATGCCTGTACCACTTTCAGCACTGACATAAGTGTCTGCTAAAACCCTGAAGGCTCCTTGGGATTCGTGCGCTTTAAAATACGGATAAAAAGGCTGATAGGCAGTCCCAACCAAAGCTTGGCCTGGCATGGTTTCAATGATGTCAGCATCATCGCCTAATACTTGACTGACAAGTGACTCAGCTAAAATAAATGATTTGTCATCGTTGTTTGGATCTTTAACAACGGCATAGGTAACATCAGGATGTACTGTGACCGCCAAATTACTGATCAATGACCAAGGCGTGGTTGTCCACAGCAATAAACTACGGTTTGGATGATCTTTAAGTGGGGCCAAAATGGTGATGGCAGGGTCTTGAACCATTTGATAGTTTGAGTTTGCCTCAAAGTTTGCTAAAGGTGTACCAAGTGCATTTGAATAAGGTACAACTTTTTGACCATGATAGATTAAATCCTTATCCCATAAAGATTTAAACACCCACCAAACAGACTCCATAAAAGATAAGTCCATTGTTTTGTAATCATTTTCAAAGTCGACCCAGCGGCCCATGCGTTCAACTGTTTTCTGCCATTGAGGTGCATATTTTTGAACGATGCCACGACAGGTTTCGTTATAGGCTTTAATGCCTAGAGATTCAAGTGCTTCATGTGCGTCCATATTGAGTTGTTTATTAATTTCATGCTCAATAGGTAGACCATGACAATCCCATCCAAAACGTCTTTCGACATAATAGCCTTGCATTGTTTGATAACGCGGGATGATGTCCTTTAATGTTTGGGCTAGTAAGTTGCCGAAATGTGGCAATCCTGTTGCAAAAGGAGGGCCATCATAAAAAATATAATTTGGTTGAGATTGGGTTTGTTCTAAAGATTTTTTAAAAGTTTCGGAAGATTGCCATAAAGACAGTATCTCTTCTTCCATTTTAGGAAATGAAAAATTACTCATGTGTCATATATTGGTCATATAAAAGCATCAACAAGCCAAAGGTAATATAGATATCTGCTACGTTACAAACAAATAAATTATGGTTGTGGACACTCAACGCTATAAAATCAACTACATAATCGTGTAGCCACCTATTGAAAAAATTACCACATCCACCAGAAATTAACAACAAAAGACTCCAACGTCTCAGGGTCGTGTGTGTCTGATAACGAAATAACCACCAGGTAAGTCCAATGATGGTTAGGGCATTTAAAAGTGTAAGTATTGTGTGCCAAATTGGAGCAGATTGACTGAGTAGGCTAAAAGCTGTTCCATGGTTGAAAGCCAAATGAAAACTCACCCAGCCAGGTATTAGGTTGACTGACTGATTCATTAAATGATCTAAGGCTAGGTGTTTGGTGAATAAATCGACCACGATGAGTATCATTAGTATTGATTGTGATCGAAAGTCAATGGTTAGCGTTTGTTTGGTTAAAGACATTATAGTTCTTCTTTCCATGGCTTTGGTGTTGGAGTCGGTGCAGTTGAGCTTGTTTGAGCAGTATCAGCTGCTGTTTGATCAACTGAGCTACTTTGATCGGATGCTGATTGACCATATGAAAAAAATTGTTGAAATATATTTTCGATATTTATAAGGATATTATGCATCCCAATATAAGCCTGATTTGATATGCTTTGTGTTTGTTGGTTATCGGGCATTATTTCTTCAGTATCGCCATGACGTTCTATAGTATGCCCTGGCGTTGGTTGTGGTGTAGGGGCATTTGCATCACCAAATATTTCTTTTTTTAATTCGCTACAATGGTTTGTGAATTTTTGGTAACCAGTCATAACAGCAGTTCTTGCTTGTTGTTCAAGGCTGTATATGCCGTCTTGTAGTTGTTTAAGTTCATAATCTGAGAAATTCTCCATCCTAAACTCATTATGCCACTGTCCCCAAGTTCTTGGTATGTGAGTGTTAAATATTTGAGGTATTTCAGCCTCTGGATTACGAAGAGTTAAGACCATTATGTCTCTCTGGGCATTATATAATCCCTTTTTCATATCCGCTTCAGTGATTTCAGCTCGTACAAATTTAGGCTTGGGCGCAGGCTGGACGGTTCTTCTTAATTCACGCATACGCCATTTTGCGGTTTTAAGATTTTCTTTAACTATTTGATCATCAAGTGCCTTTTCAATCGGGGAGTTTGGCTTTTGCCATTGAGTTTTAAATTTTTCAACAGTCTTTTTATCTTTTGATGATTCATCATTTATAAGGTCATCAAGTGCATCAAAAAATGCATCTGTTTGTTCTGGTGTGATTAAATCTTCTACCGGAATATCCTCAGGGTTCTCGTTATCTTTATTTGATTCTTCGATTTTTTCTTCAATTTTTTCGTTTGCTTCTAATGTGTCATCACGAAGGCTTTCAGTTATATCTGAAGCTTCTTCATTTCTTGCTATTTGCTCATTTGAAAATTGAATGGACTCAGCGCGTTTATTGTATTTGGCAAAATATTTTTTAAAAGCCCTCATTTTTGCTTCTGAACGTAAAGCTTGTTTAAAAGACTCGATCAATAAGGTTGTTGCAATAGATGTGCTATCCATATTTTCTTTTTTTTGATCAAGTTCTTTTAAGACATTTGTATCTTTGAGCATTTCTTCTTTAAGAAAGGTTTGAACAGGATATATTTCGTTTGGTTCTTGATTATTTATTGCCATAATTTACTCCTTGATACATTTTAAACCAGCTTGATGTCTACCGTCAATTATAGCAGGTATTCATCAAGCTCGTTTTATCATTTAGTATTACAATGACAATGTCGGTCGATGTCCGTGCGACATCTGATTATCTCCTGATTGAAACATCGATAGACTGGTTAACAAACCCTGTTGAGTTGATTGTGATGTCTCAAGTGGTGGGGCACTAGGGGTTACTGACTGGCCTAAAACACTACTGAAGTGTTCCTCAAGTCCGAGCATTGATCTGGAAGTTGCTTCTCTAGCACTTGACTCTAATGTATTAACGCCGATTAAGATCTCTTGTAATGAGGTTTCATCTTGTGCTGAAAAGTTAAGCTGTTGAACCCAAGAAACAGAGGGATCATCGCTGAATTGTTCCAGGCTTTTAGGTTTTTGATAATCAGGGTTATCCATTTTTAAAATAAGATAATCAATCTGTGCTTGGAAAAGTGACTGATGATAATCATTTTCAGACATTTGATTGGTAATAAACGTTGGTTTCATCACCATTGCAGTTGCTGTGACAAGATTATATTTTCTTTCATTAATAAAGGCTTTATTAGTAAGAATGATATCTTCACGGTCATGTTCGATAGCACCAGGTCTAACGATGTATGCCTGTGTAACGATGTCATGTGTTTGTCTATTTAGAAGTGACCGCTCTGTTTTGTTTTCAAGCATCCATTGTTTAATACGATTGGGTATTAGAGATTTCATCATATGATAATGTTCTTCATTATCATCATCTTCCAGTGACTCTTCAAATAATTCAGAAATGTCTTCATTCGATAAGCGAATGTCCTCTAATAATGCATCCTTTACGTGTAAATGTTGTTTGTCTCTCATGATTTGTTCATTTGAAAACTGCATAGATGCAGCACGCCTATTATATTTTGCAAAATATTGTTTAAATGCATTCAGCCTTGCTTCAGATCGCAATGCTTGTGCTTTAAATTGAGCGGTCTTTTGTCCTCCAGGTTCTTTTTTCTCTCCCTTATTATCTGGGCCATCCATTTTCTTAAGCATTGATTCGCGCATGAATGTTTGAACTGGATAGATTTCATTTACTTCTTCATTATAAATTGCCATATCTTCTCTCCATGTATGATTGGTTTTAGTGCTTATCCTGCACCATCAAATTTAGCCGTCAAAACATTGTTACCTCTATCTTGATAGTGGCAAACAATGCTAAGTAAGGCACTCAATCCAAGTGACAAACAAGATTCCTCAAATGTATTTGAGGATACTTCATCAAAAGGAAACTTTTGTGTTCCAAGGGTTAATTGAACGCTTGGAATGGATTCGCTAATAATAGAAAAATGAGAATTAGTCAGCATTGGGATTGGATGCTCTATCAGAGATTGCTCGTCAACCAGTTGGCTAACCATTGGTAAAAGTTGATTCATCCAATTGGTATCATTGTAAAGGGGTGGATAGGCCATTTGTGTGCTGATTACGGCACTCGGGCCAAGCATCTGATTTTGAACCAAGTCTGTGATTAAACTAAACGTAGCATTTGCCAATTCCTTATCATAGGTATATAAATTACCTTCTATTTCAATATGATTGGGTTGAATGTTGTGAGCATCTTGTGCATGAATTTTTGTAAACTTAAATCCTACAGGTGTTAATTCTCCCAAAGATTGTTTAATAATGATTGGTAATTGTGTGACCAATTTAGATGCCATAAATACAGTTTTATTTGATTTTATCTGAGCTTGACTTGGATTGTCTCGGTAAGCAATATTAAATTGATCTATCCTTGGTTTACTATAATCATACGAGTAGTAAATACGTTGGTAATGGTAGCGATTACTGAATTCAAAATGGGTTGCATATTTGATGTCATTAAATACGTTTTGTTGTAATTCTCTAAGACTTGATGTGGAATTAATATCATCAGCCATAAATAAAATACGTATATTACCGTGTAATGTGCTTTTAAGTTTCTGTGCACACCACATTAAACCAATTAAGCTTGTTATTTCAGCATCATGGTTTTGTTCTGAATGCGTATAACCGGGAACTAAACTATGGAAATTTTCTTTAGAATGATCCATCAATGCAGTGCCTGACATGTTTGCACAAAATAACAATGTTGGCCCTGATAAATCCCCTTGAAGTTCAAAACATAATGAATGACTGTGTTGGAGTTTAATTTGTTTCAGTTTGCAAGATTTTAATTTGTCTAAAATAATCTTATGCGTTTGCGTAAAAGTTGGTGCAGTTTCCGGGTATTTATGCAATTGTCTACGTAGGGCTTTTAGTTTGGGTAGCCAATTTTTAGTTGTGGCAAATATTTCGTTGGTATTCATACGCAAGCACCATGGTTCATATCAATAGGGGATTTTAAAAAGCACACTTGATTTTCCTTTTCATTCACTATGAACATTGAGCCTAATTGTTGCATTTTTATAACTTCTTTAACTTTTGCAGTTTGTGGCAGTGGGGTTGCATCAATGTGTTTGTTTACAATGCCTTGATACTCTATTTGAGAAATAAACGGCATTATTGCACCAAGAGCACATAGTACAAAAGGTAATGCAATTATCGTAAACTGTTGTGCAGCAATAAAGCATGTTGCTGCTAATATCAAGCATGTCATATTCATTTGAAATGTTGGATAAATTGTCTTCAAGCGTCTGGGATCATTTTGAAAGCTTCTTAAAAGTACAGATTGGCTCATGACGACCCCAAGCAAACCAATGCCCATAGCAATTGGTGTGATAATACTTGCAGCGACAAGTGTCGTGTGGCCTAAAACAGCAACACCAATGCCAATCAATGCAAGAAGCAGTGAAAGTCTAAAAGGTGTTTTTTGAGTATTAGCAAACTTTTGTTTCGTTTCGTCTAATTCCATTTGGTGTAAATCAAGTGATGTTTTTAAAAATTTGTTACTATCTTTATAGAAAATGGTCATCATGTCAGGGTGGCAGAGCTGACCAGGTATCAATTCTTTAATTTCACTTCCTAATGAAGACAGTCTTTTTAACATGGCCAGTCGAGATGTTTGACTGCTTAGCTGAAAGTTAGACAATGGGTTTTTTAGAACATTCTTTGAAAATTTAGCCAAAGGTGAAATAGACAACCAAGCTAAAAGCTCATCCATTTGTTTAGGGTAAGCTTGTTGGAGTTCTTCAAAGCGTTGCGGTGTTCTATTATTAGGATCAATGGATTCTAAACAATAATTTATAAATAAACGCTTTTTTTCATCTAGTGTTTCAATGTCCATTAAACTTTCGGTTGTGTCAGACAAAAATCTTACCATTTGTTTAGGTTGTAACGATGCAATCGACTCAAGATGTTTAAGTTCAGAAAGATTAAAAGATTGATCTACTAGTGAATTGAAGAGCATTTCCCCCGCTATGCAGCCTTCAACAGTTAAAGAAGCTGATTTTCGATGCATGAAGCTTGTACATGCAGCATAATCTAGCTCTATATTATCTACGGTAAGCTCAGAGACGTTTTTAATCTTCTTAATGTTAGACAGATTTTTATAAATGGGTCTTTGAGTTGATACACATGATAATAATAATGAATCTTTATTTTTTGCATCACTCATAAGAATACTTACTAAGCGTTGTACAAAATAGATGTCAACATGATCTTTCATCCATTCAGGAACACCTGATTGTGTTTCATCTTTGAGAAGGTTTAGAATGGACCTTTGTTTTGATCCTTTAGACCAGGAACCTTTATTATAAGATTCTAAGTCATCGGCTTGAGAAATATCGATTGGTTGTGTCATTCCATTTACAAACCATTCATTGATTAATACTTTAAGTTTAAATCCCATGATCGCACTCCTTGCTTGCATGTAAAAATTGCCTTAATTAAATGATAGCTTAATTGTTAGTTGAGATGTTGCTATGTCTAGTTAAGTAGTTGATTAAGTTATTTTATATTTCTACGCCGTATATCCATGTAGTGGCGAAATGTCATCATTTTGATCAACATAGAAAAAGGCATTTAGACCAAATCCTTCTATGAGTTTTATAGACTTTTCTGTTGTTTGTTTATGGATTAAATCATGACATGTATGATAATTGCGATATATAGATTGGAGAGGTATCGATAAACTATATAACCATATCAATCCAAGCGTACCCAAGTTTAAACCAGTCACGCTTGTGATCACCAAAGCAACAAAAAGACTTTGGATGAATAACGTTTGGAGCGTATTTATACGTGATAAATTTTGGCCATCATATTGAACGTTAGACAATAAGAAACATGCACTTAAAATGATGTTTATCGATAAAAAACTTGCGAAAACCATAGCCGGGAGCAATATAGGAGGAGGCATGGTATAAATAAAAAATGTAATATATTGCATTGCTAAAACAATAATAGTATAAATTGTTAGCCTTTTATAAGACGATCGTAATTGATTTAAAGCATTTTTTTTCATTAGCTTATATGAATCGTTCTTTTGTTTTAATTCATCAAAAATAATACATATTTGACTGGGTGCTACAGGTTTTGAACTACTTAAGTTTTTATGGAGGTAATTAAGGGCGGGGTATGTTTTTAGTATTTTTTCATCTGTAAAGGGTATATGTGAATCATTAGAAGAAAAATTAAGTGCGTAGGCATATTTTTCTTTAAAATTTTTAAGTTCATCAGGAAAATTTAAAATTGAATTCCATACTACTGAAGGATGTTCAGTTGAATGTAGTTCACTTGTGAAATCTAAAGAAGTATCTCTAGGATATAATGTATGTATAATTTCTATAAGTGGATATTGTTCATCATAATTTTCAAATATTTGAATGTTATCAATTATGAGGTGTTTGAGTGATTTTAATAATATATAGTTTTGATCATGCTTTAAAGCATCTAAGATTGATTTTTTGTCATTAGATGCTACAAATAGAAAGGCTTCAAAATGGCGCTTGAATGAGTTGCTTTCTAGTTCTTCTAAGAAAATTTCACATGCAAGATTAAAACAACGTAATTCTTTATGATCAGTTTTAAGAGCTTTTTTTAAATAATATTGAAAGATAGATAAATAAATTTTTGGATGATTATTTAGTTGGGAAAAATCTATATTAGGTTCAACGGAATTTTGTGTAAAGAATCCGTAATCAGGATCGAAAGACTCTAGATCGATTTTATCCAGCATTTGCCAAAACTTGAGACCAATTGTAAAATTATCTAAATTTTCTCCATTCAATGAAATGGAATTTATGGTTTCACGATTAGATTGAATAAGTTCACGAATGTTCTTAGAGAGTAAAGAAGTGTATTTAGAAATTAAGGTTTTATTCTTTTCAGTATTTTGAGCGTAGCCTAATAAACTTTTTAGATATGATAAGTTTATAGTGGCGATATGAAAAAAATCAGAAAATTGAACTAAAGATTGGCTTTGCTCATAAACGTTGTCAAATATATGAAGTGCCACTGCATAGGTGGTTCCATTTTTGGTGGTTTGCTCTTTTTCAATGGCTTGATCGAGATAAAAGATAAAAATTTCTCTATCTGCATTAGTTTTATTTAGTGTTTTAAAATCAATAGGTGTGCCTATATGATTGGTTAATAAGTTTCCAAGAGGTGTTAACGCATAGAAGGCTTTTTTTAACGATAAAGAGTCTTTTTTTCTGATGAGTTTCTGAATAGCTGTAATAAATTGTTGAAATTTTTCTTTTACAATATTTTCATCTAGATTAACATGCCTGTTAAATAAAAATAACAGTGTATCGGAGTTTGAGGTTGCATCCAGAAAAATTGATTTATTCGTACGAATGATTTCGATGTCGTTAGATGAATTTGCATTTTGAACGTCAGAAAAGGTGGATATTAATTGTTGCAGATCATCATCTGTAATTTTTTTGTCACACTTTATTAAGCAGTTATTTAATGCTTTTGCAAAATTATTAACACTGATTTCGTATGTATTTTGATTTTCCACAGTCATTGTTCCTGGATTTTATATTTAAACTCACAGTAAATAATGTATCAAAAAAATTTAACATGATACATAGGGCCACCGAAATTTTTAATTTATTTAATTAAAAAAGTAGCATTTAAATGGTTCACCTTCATATGTGACTTGAATGTTTGTTTTTTAGTCTACTTATTTAATGTTGTATCTAATAATAAAAGCCACTTTAGTGGCTTTTATTATTATCTAAAAGATGAATTAAATTGAAGAAATATACTCATCACTTTCTTCAAGCGTGAGTAAATTATACGATAAATCTTTTTGATCTGTTTGATTGGCATTTGGATTAGAAAATAAGCTTACGAACTTAGTATATAAGTTATTTCCTTTTTCAAGACCCTGAGAATTTGCAGGGTTATCATATGGACTAGTTGGTTCAATTTGATCTTCTGAAATGTTTGTTTGGCCTTTTAATTTAGTATATTCAAATGCCATATACAAGGTTAAAACCATTAATGCTGCTGCAAGCACTGGTAATGTTGCTTGTGATGCATATAACATAGCTGTGATTGCAAGGGCACTACCAGCCAAAATAATCAGGGTTGAAATAATACCGCTTGCCAAAATCGGTGTATGATTACCCGTGATAATGGATAATTTTTTATGGTTATAGTATTGAATAGCACTGTTTGCAGCTAAATTAGTTGAACTGGTTATGATCAATGCGGTCATAACAGGTAATGTACCATAAGTACTTGCAATTAAAAGCGTTGATGAAGCTAACATGACTAAGCAAATATTAAATGAAACCTTTTTACAAAAATCATTATAATTTGATTGCATTACATTTTGTATTTTAGAATCAAAGTTTAAGGCTTCACTATCGTTAAAGTCATTTTCAACAGATCTTACAAATAATGAATCATCGTGCTCATCTTCATTTGAATTGTTTATAAGATTAGGCGTGCCAGCAATCGTATGCTCATCTTCAAAACGCACCATACGACTATCAGTTGTAAAACTAGTTGAATGTTGAGATTGGTTATCATCATGGCTAGCCAGTCTTGAAAAATGTGAATGAGGAGTGTCATTAGTAGTTTTGATAGGTTTTAAAGCATTATCTAAATCAGCGTATTTAAGAATAATTTTTCGACCCTTTTCATGTATCGAATTAAATAATTTTTTTTCTTTAGTTTTGGAGGGGCTAACGCCAACTTCAGTTATGTTATTTTGAATAAAATATAAAAACCTTGCTATGATATTTTTAGAGTTCTTTTTTATTGTATTTGATTGGCCTTCCAATAAATCAGTGCATTTTTGAGCAAATGTATTTAATTTTGATTCTTTAGTTGATTGTAATTGCATCACTTCATCATAAGCATTTTCTAAATCCTGAAACATTGTTTGCTGTGAGTTTAGACTATGTCCTGTGTTTGAAGATTTTGAATGAGGAGTTTCGTCGTTGAATTTTTTGGTTGATTTAGTTTCTGAGAACATAAAATTGTTACCTTTGGTTTTTTTGATTATGAATTATAATTTAGTATTTTTTTTAAAAAATGTCTAATACTATGTTTTTATTGATGTTTTTATTACTATTTAAAAAATCAATGATATATCAATAGATGATCAATAAGAATACTTTAGATAAAAAATAAATAATTTTTTCATATATGTATAGATATTTTGATGATTTTCTATTTTATTCGTAAATTATGATTATGTCATGCCTCTTAAGTGGAAAAAATAGAAAATAGAAGTATACCAGAGATTGTGTGAAAAAGACTTGATAAATAATAAAGCCACCGAAGGGTGGCTTTATTATTAAACGTAACAATATGCTTATAAATTCAACTTATGAATTTCCATAAGAATTTTGATTACCTTTATGTTCATCTGGCGTCCCAGAGAATAAACTCATAACTGAATTGAAGACCCCTTTGGTTGTTGATCTATCTTCATCACGTATCATAGTTTTAGATTTAGGAGGTTCGTTATCTGTGATGTTGGCATAGCCTTTAAATTTTGTGTATTCAAATGCAATGTACAATGTTGCAACCATCAAGCCAGCTGTAATTACAGGTAGGACTCCTTGTGATGCATATACAAGTGCTGCTATTGCAAGAGTATTACCTGCTAAAATGATTAGGTTTGAAATGATCAAACTTCTTAGATATGAAGGTTTATCACCTATAATGTCTTCAAGTTTCTTAGTATTATAATATTGTACAAGATTATTTGTGACAAAATTGGTTGCACTGGTGATGATAACTGCTGTCATCATTGGAAACGCACCATAACTACTAGCAATTAAAGTCGCTGTTGTTGTAAGTATGACAAGACCAATATTAAAAGCGACATTTTCACAAAATATTTCATAACTAGTTTTTGTTCGTAGAGACTCTGTAGAATATTGAGATAAAGTACTTGATTCTGTTGCATTAGCCATAAGTGAATCTAGGTTAGTTTTGATAGAAGGAGATACTCTCTGGAATAATTCATTATCAAAAAAATTTTCAAATAACTTTGTTGCAACTGTGTTCGCTTCAGAACGTTTTTTCCTAACTTGACTTGCTGATGGCTTTTTACCATTTATTGGTTTGTTTTTAATTTTTGGGTAATCTTTACTTTTATGTAATTCGTAAAGTTTCTCTAATATTATTGCTCTGCAAGTAGGTATTCTACTCGTAATTTGTCCTTCCAATAATTCTTTACATCTTTCTGAAAAAGATTTTAATTTTTCTTCAGTGCTTTTATCAGTAGTTTTGATTTCAGAAAATATATTTATGATTTCATTTTTTAATTCTATAGATGTGCTTTTAGAAGCACTATTTTTGAGTGTAGAGGATGGAGTTTTATTGTCATACATAATTATTACCTTTAATTTCTAAAAACATAATATATCATTTTTTTTAATTAAATGTCTAATATTTTGTTTTTATTGAGTTTTTTAAATAAAAAAACCACCAAAAGATGGCTTTTTTAAGAATTTATCAATTTGGATCAAAACCTGCATTGGACCGCAGATGTCTAGTTTGCTGAGTACTTCCAAAGAGTGATCTGTCATTGATTAGTAATGGATTGTTATTTTCTGGTGTTTCCGGATTAGAGCCATCAGAAGTTTTAAAGGTTGATGATTGGTTTGGGTTATCAACAAAGTCATTGATTAGTGATTTAAATTGATATGAATTTTGTTTTATCTTTTCTTCATGATTTTCAATGAGTGACTTGGATAACTTGGCGTAACTACTCTCACAAAAGATTTTATTAAGCGTTAATGATACCGTCATACAAAATGCTCCTGTCAAAAGTGCTATCATCGGGTAGCTGTTTAAGACTAATGATACAAAAGCTGATGTTGTAGCAATTATCAACAGAGAGGTTAATATCAGGTTGATTCTAAAAGTTTTTGTGGTTCTTCCAGTATTGTCAAACATTGAATATTCTTTTTTGAATTCATTATTAATGTCATAGTTTCGTTTTATATTTAAAATGAATAAGCTTGATCCTAATATACCAATGGTTGGTATCATTGGTAATATATTTACAAAAGCTAAAATTAAGCCTGCGACAATGCATAGGGTAGGTTTGATACTAAAAGAACTAAATCCCGTATGATATTCATTATCAGGGTAATTAGAATATTTGAGATTATATAATGTTTCATAAAAATTAATTATATCTTTAAATCGTGTGTCACTATTAATATCACTATAAAGAGCAGGATAATGGTCTTTAAAAAGCATTTCATTATATGATCCTATTTCTGTTGTAGGTGCCACTTTTTGTATTGTTATAGGTTGGGTTATAATTGAAAGATAAAGTAATAGCATCAGTTCTCTTTTGTGAGAACTTCCTTCGAACAAAAGTTCACACGTTTTTATGATAAAAATAATACCTTTTGGATCCTCTTTATTCTTGAAAGTATCTGTAGAATAAGACACTAATGATTTTATCCAACTTTGGACATTGATGATCTTCTGTATAGGTTTTTGAAAACGATTTAAACTCACAAAACGCTCGTCATTTAAGAGAGTTTTAATATATTTGTGTGGAAACAATTCAATATAGCTATATATATCTGAAAGTACCTCTTTTAATTCTTCAGTCAAATCATTATGAGTCATTTTTGATGTGTCGAAAATTTGATTGACTTGTGAAGTTTGGTCGCCAAATTCATTTGTAAATGGTGTAGTAAGTTGAGTACTGGCTGATTGTTCAGGTATACTTTCGTTACTCTTATTCGCTTCTTTTATAAAAGATGCTGCGCTATCGTCGTCGCTTGTGACCTCTTCTATAAAAGATACGTCACCATTGATGAAAGTTTCATCAGCTTCTATGCTGTTTTTTTTGTCGATAGGGTGTTCTATTTCTATGCTAGAACTCTCTTCTATTTGTGGAGTATTTGCAACACTCAGTACAGCTTCAACATTTTCTTCAATTATTAAATTGGGGAAATAAGTCTCAAATAGTTCACTGCCTGTTTGGCTATCTGTATTGGTTTGTGCATTTAAATCATTAAGATACGATTCAATTTGTTTTTTAAGTTCATTATTGATTGTAGCTGATGAGTCGATACCTTGTACAAATAATTCTATTTTTTGCTCATGGCTAAGTGCTTGATTGTTAATGATGCTAATAAAAGAATCGTGAATTGTTATAGAGTTAGGCATATTAGACTCTGAGTTGATAAAGTTTATATAGGTTTACTATAACACAATCTCAAATACAGCTGTCAAAAGAATTTTTTTTAAATGCATGATCAATATGTATAAAAATACTTTTATGCTGAAATGTATAGAAACTACTTTGCAGTAGCTTTCTATACGGTAAGTTCTTTGATAGATTCGCTGTTTAGAATCGATGTCATTATTTGATTTAAATCATTGTCATTCATATGATCGTTTTGAGAATTTTGCACATCCGGTTGCCTAAACAATGAGTTTGCGGGGATTTCTTGAGCAACTGAAGTTGGATCATTCGTTTCATCAATGGATTTAGTTAAAAATGTGTTTAGATCATTTTTAGTAACTTGATAATGGGATTGGTATAACACATCCTCATGGTGAATATGTTCTTGGTATTTTTGTTTAAATTGTAAAAATAAATTATTATGGATAGACCAAGCGGTAAGGCATTGCAACAAAAAAGACATTAAACAGAGCTGTGGAAAAAAAGGCAAGGTAAATAAAAATAAAATATTTAAACTTATTTTCATATGTGCATCTTTATTATCGAGGTAGGTGTATGTTTTTAAATTACTTAGAAAATATTGATTTAAAATATATAAACTAAGACAACCTGCAGCTGCTATGAATATATAGAGGTTTGCTGGGGCGGCAGCCAATATTACAGAAGAAAAGAAAATTAATGCAATTACTTCCACTGACACGATTGTAAGAATAGATTTTTCCAATCGTTTTTTTTTTATTACTTCGGGTTTCATTTCTAATAACCGTTTTCTTAGATAACAATTTACAAGAGATTGAGTGAGTTTGTAGTTGGTTGTTATTTCTTTGTTGAAAAGGTTTTCAATTTGTTCATTTGTATATGACATAGGGACAGCCTGAATTAATAAGTTTTTTTGTTACTAAAGTCAAACATGACATATATATCTTTTGTTGTCAATAAATGAGTGCGTATGTTGTTAATTTTTAATTCATTTTAAATGAAGAGTTTGATTGATTCGCTGTTTATGATGGATGCCATTATTTGATTTAAATCATCGTCACTCATAGGATCGTTTTGAGGATTTTGCACATCCGGTTGTCTAAACAATGAGTTTGCTGGAATTTCTTGAGCAACTGAAGTTGGACCATTCGTTTCATCAATGGATTTAGTTAAAAATGTGTTTAGATCATTTTTAGTAACTTGATAATGAGATTGGTTTAACACATCCTTATCGTCAATTTGTTTTTGGTATTTTTGTTCAAATTGCTTAAATAAATTACTATGTATGGACCAAGCGGTTAGGCACTGTACCAAAAACATGGTTAAATAGAGCTGTGGAAAAAAAAACAAAGAAAATGAAATTAAAATATTTAAACATATTTTTATATGTGCATCATCATTACTGAGGTTCAATGATGTAACCCTAAAAGAGTCTTGAAGAAATTGATTTGAAAGATACAAAATAAGACAACCTGCAAGTGCAATAAAGAATGTTGGGACAGCAGCCATTATAAAGAAAATTATTGCGAGTGCTTCCACTGATATGATTTTCATGGTATCAGCAAGATTTTTCATATTTTTTATAGTATTTCTATGTGATTTTAATACCAATGTGTCCAACCAACAGCTTTCAAGTTGGTTATAAAGTGTGGTGTTGGTTTTTTTTATTTGGTTGAAAAGGTTTTCAATTTGTTCTTTTGTATATGACATAGGGCAGAGGTGATTTAATTTATTTTCTTTAAGCATGACATATATATCTACTGCCTTCAATAAAATATACTCATAAGTTATTGTTTTTAATTAAATATATTGTGTCGATTGTTGAGATTTTAAGCTTTTTTGATATATTCGCTGTTCTGAATCGATGCCATTATTTGATTTAAATCATCGTCACTCATAGGATAGTTTTGAGAATTTTGCACATCCGGTTGTCTAAATAATGAGATTTCTGGGGTCTCTTGAGCAACGTTTGTGTCATCTATGGCTTTGGTTGATTTGTTCGGAGGGTTTAAAAATGAACGTAAGTTTCTTTTGGTCTCACGGTAGCTCGAATCGTATGTTTGTTGGAGTGACGCTAGGTTGACGACTTGATTGAATTTTGAGGAAGCATATTGATTGATGATAAAAGAGGTCAGTGTTGATAAAACAAAGGCATCCAAAACTGGGTATGGTATTGTGGTTAATGCCATGGTTGCCACTAGGCATAAGGCTATAACTAAGATGGCTATAAAAATGTTTCCATAGACATTGAATGCATTTTTTTGGGTTTGATTGAGTGTACTGAGTAAGTATTTCTGGAAATACATGTTTGCTAATACATTAACCGCACCACAGACCATGGCTAATGGCATCAGTGGGATCATCAAAGAGACTGAACCTAGACCAAAAAATAATGCAAAAATCATTGCCAATCCAAATGTTATTTGGATTGTGCGTGTATGGGTATGATTGATGTGTTCGGTTGTTTGACTTAGCTTTTGTTTATGCTCAAAACACATGATCAGTGCTTGAGCTAGATCGTTGTTTACTTTATTAGCTTTGAATGTTTGATAGGTATCTGCAGCATTGATTGCTGAGTCAAGGATGTTTATTGATATGCCTTGTTGTTTGGCTAGTTGCAACATTGCTATGTGTATATGAAGCAGGTATTGAGGGGCATTTTGATCATCAATTAGGTTTGATAGCGTCGTTGTAATCCATCCAATTAGATTTTTAGTGGGTGATGTTGTTTCTTTTGCTTTACGAAAAACGCTTTCAATTTGTGGTATGGCCGCAAGATTATGCGGGTTTACAGTTATTTCTAAAAGCTCAAGGTCTGTCGTCATCGGTATTTTTGGATCAGGGGTTGCAATGTGAGGTATTTCAGATGATGAAGGTTTTGGGTCTAGATTCATCGTTTGACTTTCTTCATTAGGCTGTGTTTGATCAGACAAGCTTGGTGATATACTTGGGCTTTGATCACGTACAAAAGAACCCTTGAAATATCTTCCTAGAAGTATTTGCTTATATTTTCGAACATAATCTTCACCTTTGTTTTTATAAGGGCTATCGATGTTTGCAAATGATAATTGAAGTAGATGTGATGCGATACATGACTTGTATTCAGAAATGTTTAAATGAGATTTTTTATTGAAAAATTCATTTACTACTTGGCTATATTGTTGTAATTTTTCTATTTCATCTAAATCGGTTTTTACAATTTGATCGAAGATTAACTTTATTTTTTGTTCTATTGCTATCATAGGAATCATTCGCTCCAAAGTAAGTATTTGATATACAAATCATACTTATCAGATCATAACAGTTCTATTCTGTTAGAAGCAAGACGATTCTATGTGTATTACCTCATTGCTTTGGTGTCAAAGGTGGCGAGGGGATTATTATCATCATTGGTTGGATTGTTAGATTCTAAATTTTGTATTGTAGGATATTTTTCCTTTGAAAATAATGATGCCTCTTGAGGAAGTGTCTCTATTGATGAGCCATGATCCTGGTTTTTTAAACTGTGTTGTTTTTCGTTAGGTGTCTCATTGAGAAAAGCTTCTTTTTGTTGCATGAATTTATCAACCAACGCGTTTTCCAAAGGGGTATATTCTTTTTCAAGTAAACTTTTATAATGTGTGTATAAATTCAAATAACGATATTGAATAAAGGGTTGGTTAACATATGGTACTAACGACAATGCCATCGCGCCAATAAATGACGAAACCAAAGGCAAGCCTTGTAAGACCATTGATACTAGAAAAAAAGTCACAGCTAAGATCAACATGGATGTTAAACCTAAATTAACACTAAGTGTTGTATAGGATCTTTCTATTTGTGGGTCAATCTCATTTAAAGTTGAAAAAAAATATGTGTGATAACGCATTTGGTCAACATAGTTTAAATACAATAAGGCAGTTGCGATTAAAGAAATGCTATATTGAGCAGGTATTGAAATCAAAAATGCTAAGACAAAAATGATTGCAGCGAGTATTGTAATGAATAAATCAGCTTCGATATGTGATATATATCCACGCAAATTACGCATATGCATGTTTCTATTTTTTTCAATTTTTTTAAGTTTATAAAATTCATCCGATGATTGTAATAATTTAAACGCAGATGGTTGAGCAATGAAGTCACGAAATAGTTCATTGTTTTTTAATGATTCAGATGTTGTATAGCCATCGCAAATAAGTGCAGATAGTAACTCTAAGCGGTATTCATCTTTGTTTGGTTGATGTGCGTATAATATTTCTGATAAATGAGTGATGGCATTAAATCTTTTTTCTATACCATCTTCATCAAGCCAAGTTGACAAATATCTTTTATTACTACCATCCTGATCCATGGTATAGCTATCAGAACTAGGTATACTGCCAGCAGGCGTATTATCCTCGAGAAACAAGGCAAGATAATCCCTAAATGAATCAATGTTTAATGCCTTTTTTTCTAAAATTAAATCTTCATTCCTTAGGACAAATGTTTTCATGTACTCACCCAGGTGTGGAACAAAAGAACAAGAAATTGCAGCTTTTATTTTATTCAGTTTAATTTTAAGGTGTGCATCATTTGGCATAAGTTATGTAAGATCCATGGTTACGATTATTCAAAACAGTGATCCTTGCAAAATGACATATACATTTTTGATTGTCAATCGAGGTAGGTGTCTTTGGTATTGATTATAAACATAAATTTATTTAAAGCTTAGGTTGAAGCGCTTGGGGTGTATGAAAGATATAAAAAAGCCACCATTTGGTGGCTTTTTTGATACGCAGGTTGGATTGTACTTATTAATTTGGGCTGTTTGTACTATCAGAACCAGTGGTTGCATCAGATTTATTTGAAGCCCTAAATAATGATGGCTCTTTTAAAGTGGGCTGCTTAGGTATATCTTTATTTGAAAATAATGTAGCTTCCATTGATTCAAGATTTTGAGGATTTGAATCTGATGATGACGCGCTATCCTTAAGGTTTTTTTGAAGTTGATTAATTTTTTTTGTATGTTTATCTGATATCAGAGGCGCAATATCAGTATCGAAGCTATGGATGTATCTATTTTTAGAAAAGTTATGGTTGATAACAGGTATAAACATAATCATGCCAATGATACTCATTAAGATTATTTCTAGAGGCAGGGCATGAGCGGCCATTGTCGACACTAAAAATGATGCAGCCCCAATAAGCATCGACGTTAAAAACCAATTTAATACTAATCCTAATATCGATGTTTCGTATTCCCTATCAATACGCTTAAGTGCACGATCGAATCGGCAAAATAACAAATACTGCTCAAGGGTATTAAAAAGTAATAACAAAAGTGTAACTCCTAAAATACCTACTTGGATAGGTGTTGAAGTAATAAGCACCCAAGCTAAAATAGCGACACAGAATAATCTTGTATATAAATTAGCTTCTGATTTTAAAAACGTCCGTAATACATTGCTTTTGTCTATTTTCTTGGTTAAATCTTCGTGTTTCTTCTTCAGCGATATCTCAGATTCGTAGATATCTACAATATCATGCTTTGAGAAATATTTGAATGATGGATGCTCGATTAAAGCAGTATATAAAGATCTATCATGCAAACAGATTGCAATGAGGACTTCTAATCTATAAAGGTCAATATTTGTTTCATTTTTGTATAATGTTTCTAATAAGTCAGTAAATGTATACAAAAATACAGGTTTTTTATTATTTCTCTGACAAGCAAGGAATCCAGATACCTTTTCTTGGATAAATGTATGGATAGACTGTCTAATTAATTCAGGTGATAGTATTTTTTTCTTTTCAAACAGATCAGAATTTTCAGTTATAAATTGATATAGATATTGTTTTTCTACATCTGTTCCTTGCCAATCTTTAAATAAATTTAACATTTCTCCTGTGTCGCAGGTGAAAAAAACACATCCGTCTTTAGCTTTAAATAATTCTTCTAATGTAAATGTTTCATCTTTTTTAGGTTTAGATTGCGATTGATCACTGGATTGTTTCTGGTTTTGAGAGGATTCAACCTTCGAGTTGGATGGTGTTTGTTCATCTTGGTGGGTGTCGGCTGAAACTTTACTTAAATCACTAAGCTCTTTCAATAAATTTGGAAAATGCTCAGTCATTAGTTGTGTTTTTTTATTTTGAATGGATGACTTTTTTTTATTTGGGCTCTTTACACCTATATTTGATAATTGATATAAGTGATTTTCGATTATAGTTTTAAATGCCACTCGTGAACTTTTAGGATTGCTATCAAAAATAGCTTGAACATCATTAACGTATTGAGCTGTCTTTTCTTTTTTTGTTTTGTCACTGGCTTTAATCGCAGTGAAGGCATCTTTGATTTGCTGTTCTGTTGTCGGCATTATAAACTCCGGTTTTGTTGGATTCATTATGAACTTATATACGATATCAGGTCGATGCCATGACGCGCAAGTTTATGTTTGTTAAATTCTTCATAGGCTATTTTCTAGACAATCACACAGTTGTTTTCACCATTCTGAGTAGTAGTTAAAGTCAGAAGGTTAGTTAGAAAATTGACTTGTGTTTTAATATTGTCTTCAAGAGCTTTTGGGAGATAGGCTCGGTGGGCATATTTTTCTTCAAACGTTTCAATCATTTTATTGATTGAGGCTTCTGCAACATTGCCCTCTATTTTAAATTGATCAAATGGAAACCAAGTTTGGAAAAAGTTTGATTCATTTAGTTTGTCAAAATGTGTTTGGTTTAGGGGCTTAGGTCTTTTATTGAGTGCAATTTGATAGAGGCTATATTTGATTTGGTTACTAGGTGTTGGTGCTTTTGTAAAAAATCCAAAGGACTGTTTTTGATTATCAACAAAGGTGTTCATTTGTAAAACTATCGCATCATGTAGATGTTGTCTAATTGGATCTAAATCTACTTTGTTTCTAAGCCGATGCATGAAATACACCCATTTAATTTCGTATTGAAATGGTTGGAATACAGGGCTTTTTGCAATGTCTATGCGTGTGTCTTGAGGCAATGAGTTAAGATAATGGTCTATGAAAGCAATAGATTTTTCTGGATATGCGCTTATCAAGCGTGTGGCCCTAAGTTCTGTCGGGCAATTTAATTGCATGCTTATGCTTGGGTTAGTTATATAGGCATCTATAAATGGCTTTAACATGTCAAAGTTTGTATGACAATAACTGATCCAATTAAAATAGAAGTTTGTCCAAACTGGATCTGTTTGCCAGCGTTTCTTTTGGATGAGTGAATGAACGACTGGATTAATTCTTGAAAGGTTGATGTCCATATTCTCTGCAATGGTTTTGAAATTCTTTTTAATGATTTCTAAAATCTTGCCATATGAATATTGATTCATTTCTTCTGGTGTCAACATATTTAAGGGTGCATCTAATGAAAGTAAATTTAAATAAATGTTTAGTTCATTAGGTAATGAACCTTGGAAGATAGAATCTTGTAATGTGTAATACGTGACTTGATTGAGGTTTAAATGGTTGAGCAGGAAATGATACGCTTTGAGTGCTTCTGTTTTCGGCATGTATTGAATCATGGGGTTGATCCATTGGCCAAGCGATTTTTTTTGAGCCTCATATAGATTGTCTGTTTTAAACCTTAAAACCGAATTTGGATCAAATGCATGAAGTAATTTCACATATTTTTCAGTAGGGGTATCTGGAACAGTTACAAGATGTTCTTTTAATATCCTTAAATCAAGGTTTGGGGATAGGGCAGGCATAGCATCTTTTTCACACTCTTTAAACATCAACTGAATCACTGCAGGGATGCGTTTGATTTGTTGGTTAAAGGGGGTAAACAGTGCTTCTTTCACTACTTTTAAATCAGTCTCGTCGCTGTATTCTGCATTTTGTTGTATGAGTGCCCATAGCGTATTTGGCTCGCCATCGCTCTTTTTTAAGTAATATTCTAAGTTAAGATAATCTGCTACGGCATACGCTGTATCTAAATTTAGGTCAGTGGCCATAAATAAGTCTTCAGCAAACATCATACGGATGACTAGGAGTGCTTTGGCTTCTGAGACATCCATGTGTTGATCAAATAAATATTTGTTTGCATTAAATGCATCATCAAGCGTATCGAACATTGAATGATTTTGTTCGGATTCTCTGATGTGCCACCAATGAAATAGGTTGCTATTAATGGCGCCATTTTGATACAGATGAATGCCATGATCAAAGAGACAAGCTGATATTTCAGATAATGATTGGCTCATGCCAAAAGTTTCTTTTTTTTGATTGAATGCTTGATACAAACTAGGGGTTAATAAGATGGCTTCTTCATAGACCCCTTGAAAACATTTGTAACTTTCGTCAGTCGCAATCAAACAATCGGTTAATGTCTTAAAAAAGAGTTGGTTGGTTTCAAGTAGTTTATTGGTTCGGCACTGTTTTAAGAGCATCCAATAAAATTGGGTGACACTTTGGTACTTTAACCCACCTGACATAAATAATAATTGACTACTTGAAGGACTCAGTAAAGTTCTATAATGCTCTGTAAAATCAACCAAGTGTAATAAAGCACTGGCTTTTAACCAATTGCCAAGCTCTATTTTGGATAATGATGCCAATTGGCTAAGGTTTGATTGTGGGCAATAATCAACAATTTTTACTAATCCCAGTTCATGAAACAATAATGTATGGTTATTTCTATGACAGACTTTTAGGTGTGTTTGATAAAAGTCTAATTCAGCTTGTTGATCATCCATTTCGTCCATGCCTTGATCGATGTTGTCGGTTAAGTCATGGCAGGGAATTGTTTTACTGGCATCATAGGAAGCGATATGCTTCTGAATCAATGTTTTTGGGAGTTGTGTGATGCTGTGGATGAAATCAACTAAACCTGCTTGTGATTGAGGGAAGTGACCTTGAAGCAATGTTGATTGAGGGTCGGTTATTTGTGCATTGAATGCCCAGAGCCTAGTTAAGCTTGGGTGCATGTTTTTGGTTCGACTGTCAATATTTGCTTTATCCCCAATCATGGCTTCAAGGATGTGATCGACTAAGGTTTGATTGGTGCTGTCTAGCAATGCTTGGTTAAAGTCTTTATGAAAGCTTTGCACCATTGCATAAGTGTCTTCTACGTTGAAAAGATCACTAGGTTTAAGTTTCTCAAAGTATATACTTAATTCATCCAGGGTTGTTTGCCAAATAGATACTTTAAGATCAGCCTTAAGCATCTTAAGGTGATTGTCATTGCTACTAGTCTCACGAGCCATAGCTGTGTCTAGGTCTTCTATCAATGTGTTGGTATGATGAAGCTTATAAGATTGGCTCAAAGACTTCATCATCTGTTTGATGTTGGTTTGAGACAACTTAGTTTCAGCTTCAAAAAAAGCAATCATAGCCTCTTCAGTAGAGGTTTGGGTATGATTTGCCATATATGCCTTAAAGCCTTTCACAAAGCTTTGATTAAGCACCGGTACACCAGGTCTATCTTCAACATTGGTTAGTAATAAAACTTGAATGCACATCTTAATATTGACAGGTGCCTCCATATGTTCCAGTATCGGTAAAGCTTTAGCTTCGTACTCATCTCGATAGGTACTATGGATTTCACCAACACTATAAGCACTCAGTGCATTTTGTAACAATAAACTTGTTTTAGAATGGTGGTTTAGGAAAGGGTGCGCAGTATATGGGCTAAATTCACATTTATTGTATATGCTTCTACTTAATTGGTGAATTTCTTCAAAAAGACTTAATGGTTTCATAATGGCTATTAATATTAAACTTATATTAAGGTACCATAAATTTAATCAATTGAAAATTCGAAAAAATCTATTAAAGCATTGTATATCATGTGTTTTATTATTTTGGGGATAAAAAAAAGAGCGCTTTCGCGCTCTTTTTAAGTTAGTCCTTTAAGGTTTAT
>JAQWRO010000050.1 GCA_029243665.1 Gammaproteobacteria bacterium | reverse complement strand
GCACAATAAATTGTGACGTTAACAATTGAGTCAGATGGTCTGGAGATGTCAATTCTGTTTATACCAGATGCTTTATAGTTAGTTTCTAAATATTTGCGTAGATCAAGATCTTGCTTTAAATACTTAGCATAATCTTTCACTGCAAACCAAATAGCAGATGATTTTCTTCTTTCGTCTGCTGGATTTTTTTCATAACCGGTTTCAACACCTAGTCTAAATACTGTTGGATTTACCTTCTGACCCATTTTATTCAGTCTCTTGGTTTAATAGTTCAATTTTAACGTGGCACGTACGCTTTAAGATACGCGTGCCTCTACCCTTTGCTCTTGCTCTGAAACGCTTTAGTGTTACGCCTTCATCAACAATAAGATTGTTTACTTTAAGCTCATCAATATCATATCCATTATTATTTTCAGCATTAGCAATTGCTGATTCCAATAACTTTCTTAACATACCTGCTGCTTTTTGCTTGCTGTAAATTAGATTATCAAGCGCCTTCTCCACGGACAGACCTTTAATAAGTCTTGTAAGTCCTCTTACTTTCTGTGCAGAAGATCGATAATTTTTAATAGATGATATAACAATACTCATATTAACCTGCCTTCCTGTCGCCAGCATGCATCTTAAATGTTCTTGTTAGTGCAAAATCACCTAATTTAAAACCAACCATGTTTTCATTTATGAACACTGGAACCATCATTCTGCCATTATGAACCTGAATCGTCAAGCCTACCATGAATGGAATGATAACTGATCTTCTTGACCATGTTTGAATTGGCTTCTTAGATCCCTCAGCAACTGCTGTCTTTACTTTTCTCAATAAATTGTGGTCTATAAATGGACCTTTTTTTAGTGAACGTGGCATAATTATACTCGCTTCTTACGTCTTGTGACAATCATTTTGTCAGTTCTTTTATTGCTTCGGGTCTTCTTACCTTTAGCTTTAACACCGGTAGGACTTACAGCTGGTCTACCACCTGAAGTACGTCCTTCACCACCACCGTGAGGGTGATCAACTGGGTTCATGGCAACACCACGAACCGTTGGCCTAACACCTCGCCATCTTTTAGCACCTGCTTTACCGAGTTCTTTTAAGTTGTTCTTTTCATTTGAAACAATACCAATAGTTGCTCGACAGGTAGATAAAATTTTTCGTACTTCTCCAGACTTTAATTTAACTAACACATAATTGCCATCTTTAGAAACTAAAGAGGCATGTGAGCCTGCAGAGCGAACCAATTTAGCTCCAGCACCTGGGTTTAATTCAACACAACAAATAAGTGTACCTTGAGGTATAGCACTTAATGGAAGACAATTTCCATGCTTAATAGGTGCAGTTGTGCCATTTTGAATTTCATCGCCCACCTTCATTGCTTTAGTAGCGATAATATATGCCCATCTACCATTTGCATAACTAATTAATGCAATGTTGGCTGTTCTATTAGGATCATATTCAATTTTGGCAACCTTAGCCATTACGCCATCCATATTACGTTTAAAATCAATCACACGGTAATGGCGCTTATGTCCACCACCTCTGTGACGGACAGTAATTCTACCGGCATTATTTCTTCCATCAATCTTGTTTTTTGATTGAGTTAAACTTTTATGAGGTTTGTCTTTAGAAATATCTGTTGATTTAACTCGAACAACATGTCTTGTACCAGGTGAAGTTGGTTTTAACTTTTTAATCTCAATCATGCCTCAGCTCCCCAAATTGGCAACACTTGCCCTTCAGCTAAAGTAATGATTGCTTTCTTACGATCATTCCTTTTACCAATAAATTTACCTTGACGCTTTTGCTTACCCTTTAAAATAAGTGTATTAATGGATACAGCATCTACGTTATAAAACTTTTTAATTGCTTGCTTAATATTTACTTTTGAAGCTTTTAAATCAACTAAAAAGGTATATTGATTATTAACTTCTTGTCTTGACGTTTTTTCAGTCATTACTGGTTTAATCAATACTCTTGATATATTAGTCATTCTGATACCTCTGTAGCATTACTTCTAAGGCCTTCTTCTCTATATAAATATTCTTTGAATCAGCCAATAAAACAGGATCAACCATAATTGGATCAACAATACATACATAATATAAGTTATTAGTTGCTAAAATTAGGTTTTCACTAAATTCTGAAACAATAATTGTAGATTTTTTTAAATCTTTATCCTTAAATGCTTCTAAAAATGTCTTTGTTTTGTGATCTTTCAATTCAATTTCATCAAGCATATGAATTCTTTTTTCACTATCTAATGAAGAAAGTAAACACATCATTCCTTTACGATACATTTTTTTATTGAGCTTTGCAGGTGCTTTACCAGGCTGGTGTGAAAAAGTTAAACCACCACCGCGCCAAATTGGCCCTCTAGTTGTTCCAGCACGCGCTCTACCTGTACCTTTTTGTCTCCATGGTTTCTTACCACCACCGTTTACTTCAGATCTATTTTTAGTCTTCTTGCTCCACTGACGACCATTATTTTGGTATGTCACTATCAGCTGGTGAACTAAATCCTTATTAAATTCCACTTTTGGTATTGCACTAGTCATTTGATTCAACCTTATTCTTTAAGCTAGTTTTTATCACAAGATATGCGCCATTAGCACCTGGGACAGCTCCCTTCAACACTAATACATTTTTATCTTCGATAAAATCAATGATTTTTAAGTTCTTAATGGTTACTTGTGATGCGCCCATTCTACCTGGCATCTTTTTACCTTTGAACACTTTACCTGGATCTTGACAATGTCCAATTGAACCAGGAGCCCTATGTGATAACGAGTTACCATGAGATGCATCCTGAGTTTTAAAATTATGTCTCTTGACACATCCTGCAAAACCCTTACCTTTGGAAGTTGCAGTAACATCCACTGTATTAATGTTTTTTAACCATTCTAGTTTAGTTGGCTCACCTAGTTTGTAACCATCTGTGCTCTCAGTTTTCCACTCACAAACAAACTTAGCATTTTCAACTTTGGCCTTTTTCATGTGACCTTGTTCAGCTTTAGTATAATGTTTTCTTTTTCCTAGTGAAACCTGAATTGCACTGTAGCCATCCTTTTCAATAGTCTTAAGTTGCGAAACAACATTTGGCTCTATAGAAACAAGCGTTACATGACAAGCCGAACCGTCATCAAATATCATTCTTGATTGGCCTTCTTTTAAGCCTATAACACCTATACTCATTTAGCTCCACCTTTATTCAAATCATCTACACTGATTTTAACATTTACACCAGATGCTAGATTAAGTTGCATAAGTGCGTCAACTGTAACTGAATCGGGGTTTAGTATATCAACAAGACGAGAATGAATACTTAACTTATATTGCTCACGCGCATCTTTATACTTATGAGGTGATGTTAGCACTGTAAATCGTTCTTTTACATTTGGCAATGGAATTGGTCCTTTTAAGATAGCACCAGTTCTTTTTGCTGTATTAACTATTTCCTCTGTAGCTTTATCAATCATTTTGGAGTCAAATGACTTCAATCTAATTCTAATTCGCTGACCACTATTTATTACTGACATAATTTTATCTTCTCGTCTATATTTTGTAAACTCTTAAGCAACAATCTTTGCCACTACACCAGCACCAACTGTTCTTCCACCTTCACGAATTGAGAACTTTACACCCTCTTCCATCGCAATTGGTACAATCAATTTTACATTGATCTTAACGTTGTCTCCTGGCATTACCATCTCTACATCCGCTGGTAAAATCACTTCACCTGTAACGTCTGTTGTT
>JAQWRO010000032.1 GCA_029243665.1 Gammaproteobacteria bacterium | reverse complement strand
TGATGATACCAACAGCTGAAAATAAGTATGAGACGGAACCTTCTGTCCCTAAGTTGCCACCATGTTTTGTAAAAATATGCCTGACTTCTCCAACTGTGCGGTTGCGATTATCTGTTAGGCATTCTACTAAAACAGCAATCCCATGAGGGGCGTAGCCTTCATAAATCACTTCGAAGAATTGGCTATCATCTTGATTGCCAGCGCCGCGTGAAATGGCTTTTTCCACAGTATCCCGAGTCATATTGCCTTGATAGGCTTTATCGATGGCAAGGCGCAGGCGAGAGTTGCTTTCTTTATCTGGGCCACCTTCTTTAGTAGCCACGACAATTTCACGAATTAACTTGGTAAATAATTTTCCACGCTTAGCATCTTGGGCCTTTTTACGGTGTTGGATATTAGACCATTTACTGTGACCAGCCATATATTAAGATTCCGTTTTAATAATATTGAGTCCTAATTCTAGGTATTGTTCTAACGGTGCGGTTGCAGGCGCTTGACTTAATAAGCAGCGTGCATTTTGAGTTTTCGGGAAAGCGATTACATCTCTAATAGAGTCAGATTCAGTTAATAGCATACAAAAACGATCCACACCAAGCGCAAACCCGCCATGTGGTGGCGCACCATAAGTTAGGGCTTCAGTTAAGTGTCCAAAGGCTTCATCAGCTTGATGTTGATCCATGCCTAAAACATCTAAGACAGCATATTGCAAATCAGGTTGATGAATACGTATTGATCCACCACCAATTTCATAGCCATTAAGGACCAAATCATAAGCACGGGCACGGCTATCCAAGGGTGATGCTTTAAATGCATCAATATCCGTTTCGGTTGGTGCTGTAAATGGATGATGGCAAGCTTGGACATGTTGTCCTTGCTGGTCATTAGTCACTTCGAACATAGGCCAATCAACAACCCATAATGGCTGCCATCCTGCTTCAATTAAATCTAAATCTTTACCTAATGCATCTCTTAAAGCACTCATGGTTTGGCAGACGACTGCATCTGTCCCTGCGCCGAAGAAAATAATGTCACCATCTTTAGCATCCACTTCGTTTAAAATAGCATCAATGATGTTTTCAGGAATGAACTTTAGCAAAGGTGATTGAAGACCTTCTTTGAGGTCGTTTCTTTGATTGACTTTAATGTAAGCTAGGCCTTTGGCACCTAACTGAGAAACCATTTTTGTATATTCATCCAATGCCTTTCTGGATAGTTTTGCTGTTGCGCCTGGCGCTTTTAATGCAACGACACGATGTTTGTCTTGTGTTGCAGGATCTGCAAATACTTTAAATCCGCAATCTTTAACAAGACCATCAATGATTTGTAATTTTAATGGGTTTCTTAAATCAGGTTTATCTGAGCCATATTGATCCATGACATCATCGTAACGATAGATAGGAAACGTGTCTGTAAGTGTTACTCCTAAATCCTGACAGGTGTTTCTGATAATGTTTTCAACTGTGTGCATGACTTGTTTTTCGTCAACAAATGCCATCTCTAAATCAAGTTGGGTGAATTCTGGTTGGCGATCTGCGCGTAAGTCTTCATCTCTAAAACATCTAACAATTTGGTAGTAACGATCAAATCCACTGATCATTAATATTTGTTTGAGTACTTGTGGTGATTGAGGCAGGGCATAGCAATGTCCTTGTTGGGTTCGGCTAGGGACTAAGTAGTCTCTGGCACCCTCTGGTGTAGGTTTTGTCAAAATCGGCGTTTCAATATCAACAAAAGTGGCCTCTTCACAATAGTGACGTAGCTTAGCCATGGCTTTAGCCCGTAAGCGAATGTTATGTTGCATCACTGGGCGTCTGAGATCTAAAAATCGATAAGATAGTCTGGTATCTTCTTTGGGCAGATGAAAATCATCGCCAATTGAGAAGGGGGGTGATTTAGCATGATTATGAATGACCATGGTTTCTGCCACGATTTCATAGGCGCCTGTAGGAATTTTATCATTGATGGTTTCGGCAGTTCGATGTCTGACTAAACCTTCAACTCTTATGACGGCTTCAGCACGAAGGCTTTCGGCTGCTTTGAATATATCGGCTTGTTCAGGATTGAAAACGATTTGAACAAACCCAGTATGATCACGTAGGTCCACAAAAATAACACCACCGTGATCACGTCTATATTGGACCCATCCGTTAAGTGTAATCTTTTTTGAAATGTCTTTTTCACCGACTAAGCCACAATAATGGTCGCGCATAATAATTCCTTATCAATTTAATTGTTACTGTTTATTCGTCATCATGTTCTTTGGGACTGATGATGCCGAGAGAAATAACCCATTTCAAAGCCTCTTCAGTCGATAAGCTAATGGGTCGGATGTCTTTTTTAGGGACTAAAACGATAAAACCGGATGTAGGGTTTGGAGTTGTTGGGATGTAGACAGATATAAATATCTCATCACTGATGCTAGATGTGTCAAAATCTTCGCTTGATTCATTGGTGATGAATGCCACGCTCCACATGTCTCGTCTTGGGTATTCAACCAAAACGACTTCATTGAAAGTTTTTGTATCAGATGAAAAAAGCGTTTTCATAGATTGCTTGGATGCATTGTAAATGGATCGGATGAGAGGAATTTTCTTTAGTATCATTTCCCATGCTTTGACAATTTTCTTACCAATATAAAGATTCACTACCCAGCCAGATAGAAGAATGAGAATGAGAATGAATACAACGTCAATCCCTGGAATCGTTATGTTCAAGAATGTTGTAGGTAGGTATTTATTAGGAATTAAGTCGAACACATGACTGGCGAGTTGCAATACAAATCTGACAACAAAGACTGTGATGATGAGAGGAATCCAGAATACTAAACCAGATAGAAATGTTTTGCGTATTGATGCCAAAAGATTAGTCATAAAATTCACTTTGTTTCACTTGTTGATGCTTTGGGTTTAATGTAATTATCTTTGTACCAGCCCCCGCCTTTAAGTACAAATCCTGAGGCAAATAATTGTTTTTTCAAAACCCCTGTTTCACATTTTGGGCATGTAACTAGAGGCGCTGCGTCAAATTTTTGCAACGCTTCATGTTGATGACCACATGATTGGCATTCATATTGATTTAATGGCATAATATAACCTTAAATTGCTTGTTTATAACTCACATTATAATAAAGCAAAAAAGAATTTTTGTTAAGTTTTTTTCTTGTTAAATACTACAAAAAAGAGCATTTTAGCTAAAAAAAGACTTAATTTGAGTCTAAATTAAGAATTTTATTACCGAATGAAAGATCATCACCCAAAAACATTGTTAACTCAGGCTGTCCATCAGGCCGTAGATAGATATTTCTCAAAAGTCGATGATTATGAGCTAGCTGACTTGCACGGCCTTGTGACAGGTGAGGTTGAAAAAATTTTGCTATGCTATATATGGGAATACACTAAAGGTAATAAAAGTAGAATGTCTAGGATATTAGGCTTATCAAGAGTGACGTTAACGCGTAAACTTGAAAAAATAGAGGATTTCTTAAGTGATCAATACAAAAACTAGTCGTGTAGATGTGTTATGCCAGGATTTAGCTCTGGCGCATCATTTATTTGCCAAGTTTAATTGGGATGACTTAACTTATACGCATTTGACAGCAAGACATCCTGAGCGAGAGAGCTATTTCATTATGCCTTTTGGACTGTTGTTTTGCGAAGTGATGCCGGATCAACTGTTAGAAGTTGATTTTTCAGGTAACCTCATCAATGGCCCTAAATCTGGATATAACCCAACAGGTCATGTTATTCATGGCTCAATTTATCAAGCAAGACCAGATGTCAATGCAGTCTTTCATTCACATACCTCAAGCAATGTTGCCGTTGCGACCCAAAAAGAGGGGTTATTGCCTCTCAGTCAATGGGCCTTATTGTTTTATGAGCGCATGGGCTACCATGATTATGATTCACTGGCGCTGCATGCGGACCTTCAAGGATCACGCTTAGTCAAGGATTTAGGGCAGTATCCAATTTTATTGATGCGTAACCATGGTGTAGTGGTTGCGGGTAAAAATATTGCCGAAACCTTTTATATGCACTATCATTTAGAGAAGGCCTGTGAGTTGCAGTGTAAGCTTTTAGCGATGAATCAAGAATATTGTGTACCATCGCACGAATTAAGTGTTAGTGCATCAAGGGACTTAAATCAGTTCGAAATAAATAATGGACACAGGGATTGGCAAGCACTTAAACGCAAATATAGTCATTTAATTAAATAGTTTTTTAATCTGTAGGTGAATTATGAGTCATGATAAACAACATAGCTTTTCAAATAGCGATCAATTTAAAGACATCGTAGCAGTAAAAGATATTCAAAAATACTTTCGCATGCCTGAAGCAGAGATGGTTAAGCTATTATTTGCAACCTTAAACAATAATGATTTAGCTCGCAAAAAAATCCATAAGGAAGCAAAGGCTTTGATTAAAGTGATCAGGGAAAAACCTTTGAGTTCTCTTAGCATTGAAGGTTTATTGTTACAATACAACCTAAACTCTGAAGAAGGCATTGCTTTGATGTGTTTGGCCGAGGCATTGCTTCGTGTGCCAGATGTGACAACCATTAACCGATTAATCGAAGATAAACTTGGAACCCCAGATTGGTCTAAGGGTCAGGAAAGTCAATCTGCGCTGGGCCATGCCATGCAATGGGGTTTGATTCTTACTGGGAAAGTTTTAAGTAAAACAGACGATGTCCATCACATGCAAAATGTTCTAAAGTCTGTGATTGCTAAGCTCGGACAACCTGCACTAAGAAAAGCAATCCATCAATTCATGCGTGTTTTTGCAAGTCAGTTTGTGTTAGGTGAAACATTGCCAAAAGCCCTTAAGGTTGCCAAAAAAGGCGAATTCAATGGTTATTGTTACAGCTTTGATATGTTAGGTGAGGCTGCATTAACAGCAGAGGATGCAGCACATTATTTTGAAAGTTACATTGATGCAATTAAGTCCATTCCAAAAGACCTGGAGAAATCGATATACGACCGTCCTGGCATATCTGTTAAAATTTCTGCCATCTTTGAAAGGTATGAAACCAGCCAGCATGAAGCAGTGGTGACTGAGGTTTTACCAAAACTGAAAACATTGTGTCTATTAGCTAAAGAGCATCATGTGGGCCTAGTGATTGATGCTGAAGAGGCAGACCGCTTGATTTTATCTTTGGAATTGTTAGAGCTTTTAATGACAGATAAAGATTTAAAAGATTGGCTTGGCTTAGGTTTCGCTGTTCAGGCTTATCAAAAACGATCTGTTGCAGTCATTCAGTGGCTTAGCAAACGTGCCAGAAAACACCAAAAGCGTCTCATGGTTAGATTAGTGAAGGGTGCTTATTGGGACACTGAAATCAAAGAAGCACAGGTTATGGGCTTATCTGGTTATCCTGTATACACTGAAAAGGAACATACAGATTTAGCTTATTTGGCATGTGCACATCATATGATCGAGGCGAATGATGTTATCTATCCAATGTTTGCAACACATAATGTTTTATCAGTGTTAACCATCAAGCATTGGCTAGGCAAAAGAAATGACTTTGAGTTTCAGCGTCTACATGGAATGGGTGAACAATTATATAAGCAATTGATGAGCCAGTCACCACTTCGTTGTCGTATTTATGCGCCTGTAGGCCCACACGATGATTTATTACCATATTTAGTTAGACGGTTACTTGAAAATGGTGCCACATCATCATTTGTGAATCAGATTGTTGACCAGAACGTTCCAATAAATACAATGCTTGCATCTGATCCTTTAATGTCTATAGATCCAAAAAACATAATTTTAAATCCAAAAATCCCTTTGCCAAGGCATTTGTTTAAATCTGGTCGCATCAATTCCATGGGACAGGATTTAAAAAATCATGAAGTGGTATTAGATTTAGCAAAACAAATGGATGATTTGCCATGGGAAGATCTAGATGTAAAACCATTGATTGTTGGGGTTAAACAGTTTAAAGATACTCAGCCCATCACTAACCCTGCAAAGCGTAGCCACGTATTAGGCAAAGCATATAAAGCAACTTTAAAAGATGTTGATCAAGCGTATCAAGCAGCCAAAGCAATGGTGCCAAAATGGCAAGCTGTATCAATCTAGGATCGAGCCAATTTACTACGTAAAGCAGCTGATCAATTAGAAGCTAATTATGCAGATTTTATGCGACTAATCATCCTAGAAGCGGGCAAGACATGGCAAGATGCTGTGGACGAAATTAGAGAGGCAGTTGATTTTCTAAGATATTATGCTGATGAAGCTGAATCTAGATTGGTGCCTCAGTTATTAGATGGGCCTACAGGCGAAAGTAATTCGTTAACCTATGTTGGCCGAGGTGTTGCCGTTTGTATCAGTCCATGGAATTTTCCACTTGCCATCTTCATTGGACAAATTAGTGCGGCTTTGATTGCAGGCAATGTTGTATTAGCTAAACCAGCGAATACAACTTTAGGCATTGCAACTAAAATGATCGAGCTTTTTTATGAGGTAGGGTTGCCAAAAGCAGCGATTCAAGTACTTTTTGGGGATACGAGTCAAGTTGCTAAACCATTGGTAGCAGATGAAAGAAATGACCTCATCATGATGACTGGGTCAACGCAAACTGCAAAAGCAATTCAGCAAACACTTGCTCAAAGACCCGGCGCTATTACGCCTTTAATTGCGGAAACCGGTGGTCAGAATGCAATGATTGTAGATTCTTCTGCATTGCCTGAGCAAGTTGTGATGGACATCATTGATTCTGGTTTTAGGAGTGCAGGGCAGCGATGTTCCGCATGTCGTGTTGTTTTTGTGCATGAGCGCATTGCTGACAAAATTATTACAATGATTACAGGTGCAATGGCTGCTTTAAAGATCGGTGATCCTCAAGCACTTATGACAGATGTTGGACCTGTCATTGATAATGCGGCCTTAAAAGGGTTGCAAGACCATCAGGCATACTTGGATGAAATTGGCACTTGCTTATACCAAATGCCCTTAAATGATGCATGTCAGGATGGTACATTTTTTGCACCTGCTTTATATGAAATCAATTCGTTAAGTGATTTAAAAGGAGAGGTCTTTGGGCCTATCGTGCATTTGATTCGTTACGGTAGTAAGGAGATCGATCGAGTTATCGATGACATTAATGCAACTCAATTTGGGCTTACATTTGGAATTCATAGTCGTATTGAGTCATTCATTGAACAAGTGGTTGCAAAGATTCATGTTGGTAATGTGTATGTGAATAGAAACATGATTGGCGCGCAGGTAGGTGTCCAACCTTTTGGTGGACAGGGCTTATCAGGCACGGGTCCAAAAGCTGGTGGCCCAAATTATTTACCAAGGTTATGTCACGAAAAAACCATCACAATTAATACAGTTGCGGTTGGTGGTAATGTGACTTTAATGAGTAAGACTTGATTGAAAATGATTTATAATGAAGGGCTTACAACTTAGATTAAAAGTCCTTTATTATTTTTTTGGAATCATCTAATAAAGGTAGATCATCTTGATTATAAGTAGTTTCTTTCTGATAACTTATCCCTTTATCTAAAGATTTACTATCTAACGCAGGAGAAACTATAAAATCACCATAGTCGAAGGTGTCATTTGTGAAAAATTGAAAAGTTGTATTTAAGCTAAGTCCTAAAATATCACAGATCAGTGACAATAGCTCTACTACAATATCGATGGCATGTGTGAAGATTGATTTACACACCTCAAAAGATAGATATATTAGTCCTTCAAATTTTTCCTTGTTGTAATTTGTTTCTCCAATTAAAGTGATCACTGGTAAAAATAAAATATAAGTAATAAGTGAAGCTGCAAATGTAGATGTATGCTCAAATCCCAATAAATATGGTAACGTAAATAATATAATAATAAAAATGGGCATTAATTCTATAATAATTGTATGGACAAGAGCACGTGAAATCATTAATAATGGCCACAAAAGTTTGTCTTGAAAAAACTGTATAAATCCGGTGAATAAATTCTTAAAGAATCCACCTAAATTAAGAAAAAAATTATTGCCTGGTCTTTCTTTCATTCTTTGCTTGTCAGAATAAAGTTCTGAAATTTTTGTTTTAAAGTATGTATCAGTGGTAGATTCAGTATCTTCTAATTTATTCAATAACCAGTCTGCATAGGATGTCGTAGCGTTGTAATAATTATTTTGCACATCGACGAAGTTGTTATGGTAAGCAAAGATTAATAAATCTTTTGTTTCTGGTGGCGTAATTTTACTAAATATGAATGCCAAAGTATGAATGAAGCGTGTGGTAGCTATCAGAAAAAAAGAAACTACTAAATGAAAACTTCTTATTAAATAAAATGGAATATTTTTTACAAAAATGAAGCCATTTTTCCTAAAGATACATCAAATGCATGTAAGCAATAATTCAAAGATTGAGTGATCGTCACAAATGTCAATCTAACCATGCCATATAAAAACAGTGGTAGAAAAAACACTAACCTACCTAAAATATATAGGCTTTTGTATATATAATTTAACCCTTCGTCAGTTTTTTGAAATAAAGAACCTAATATAACAAATATGTAAAAACAGATGTTTATTAAGCTAAAAAAGAGGTTTTGTATCATTGTCATTTTAGTATGCTCCTATATAGAGGTAAAAGTTACGATAGTGTTTTACAGGCTTGAGCTAAATTGATTTCATCATTTGTGTCGCTATTATTTAATACATCTGGGGTAGCAACATCTTTCTGATCCAATTGATAGCTATATAAGCTATCTTCAAATTTGCGATAATCAAAATCTTGATCAGTAAATAGCTCGTAGAGTGTATACAGAGCTTGAGATAAGAATCTAAAAGGTACAGAAACAATCTCAGTTATCGTATCAATAGCTCTAATGACGAAGTATTCTAGGGCAATAAATGAGGCGTATAATAAGGATGTACTATGATTGTATGTGTTATCGATAGGAATCTCAGGGCCAAATAGTAAAGTAAATGAGTAAAAAAGAGTTTCAATGAAGTTCATATAAAGTGATTGAATCCTGTCCATTCTGAAGATACCTTTTATTAGAATTTCTTGGACGACTTTTACCGAAACCACAATTATTCCAACAATCACTCCCATAATAGAAGCAATAAAGGAGACTATTTCTTTAACGAAAGATGTGATGTAGTTTAATTTATAAAGGCTTTTACGAATCCAATCAGTGGATGTATTGACTATGTTTAATTCTTTTAGTGAAGGCCTGACGAATTTTTTTTTGGTTAAATAGAAATTTTGAGTTGCCCAAAAGTCAAAATTTGCTAGTTGATCAAAAATCCAAAAGCCATTGTTGGCATCCTTTCCAGAAAAAAAACTGATGGCCTTTGTGTTGTCTTTGGTTTGTTGTATGATAAACGCCTTAAGAAATTTTGCAGTAGGTAAGTTTATTTTGCGAGTCAAGAAAGCAAAGGATTGAACCATGATATGAAGTGGTAATAAAAAGGCAATAATTAAGGTGGCATGTAAGGCCTTTAAGGCGTAAAAGGGTATGTTTTTAATGAAGATAAAGCCATAAGCAGAGGAATTTTCCCCAAGTGCTTGATACGCTGTTCGTGTATTGTTTTTTAATTGTTTGGCAAGATAGCTTTCAAGGCTGTAAGTACCGTAATTGATTCCAAGTAACAAAACATTGATGGATTGAAAGATAAGGCTGATTAGTATGCGAGTAAAAGCATATGCAATGAATGGGATGCTTATACTAAAATAGAAAAGGAATGTAATTAGGTTTTTTAATTTTTCAAACATTAATAGTCTCCAAGGTAACCATATTAAGTTGTTTTTTCTAATCTTTAAAAAATATCACCGTTAGAAATGAAATACAATATTTTATTTTTCAATCATTTCATAAGTACCATTTTAAATATTAGTCGGTCGACAACTTTAGCCAGCTGGTGTTGGTGCTGGATATGGGTTGGTTGGAGGTTCGTTAAGTTTGCTTGCTTCCAAACGCCTGACTGAATCCTCATTCATTTGATAAGAATCTATATTTTTATTGGTGTTGGTCTCTAAATTGGTTGGGGGGTTGAATTTGTTTTTGCCTTTGTCTTGAAAGTCGCTTGCTTGGATAGGAGGATTATTTGATGTTGATAAGTTGTTTGGTAGGCGATCTTCGCAACTACTAGGTACAAAGAAGTTATAAATTAGATTTAATGCTGTTAAAGGAATGGCTAGAATTTCAAATATGAGTTCACCCAATTTGGATATAAAACTGCTTAAGATTATAAAACTCATATATGGCATAACGGATATAACGGTCATTATCTCACCGATGTACATATTTCCTTCAAAAAAATAGTCATTTATTTGCGCTGCCAATGCAAAATTAAATATAAAATAAGATATATTGATATATACGTTATACCAGAAAAGGGATGGTATAAAGAAACCCATCAGTGTCTCTTCAATATAAATAATGATTATAGTAATAATAATAATGCCAAACGTATTAGAACTATATTTTAAAATGATGTTGTCGAAATATTTAAAAAATGACGAAGTTTTGTTTTTGAAAGTTTCCTTCCAGTGATTGACTTTATTGTGAAGTGAATTTGTATTGAATCTTTGCTTATGTATTTGTAAGATTGATAACATTGATCGGAAGTTCTTTTCTAAAAAGATGTTAAATTGGTCTATTTTGATAAGTAATGACATGGCATATAAAAAATACTGATTTAAA
>JAQWRO010000021.1 GCA_029243665.1 Gammaproteobacteria bacterium | reverse complement strand
ACAACAATGGTGTTGCCTTGGTCAGTGAGACGATGGAGAATATCCAATAAGTGTTGGACATCATGAAAATGCAATCCAGTTGTTGGCTCATCAAGTATGTAGATGGTTTGGCCTGTTGAACGTTTAGAAAGCTCTTTAGCTAATTTAACCCTTTGTGCCTCACCACCTGATAAGGTTGTGGCACTTTGTCCGAGTCGAATATAGCCTAGACCAACATCACAAAGAAGTTGGCATTTTTTTTGGATGATTGGTATGGCACTAAAAAAGTCTAGGGCTATTTCTGCTGTCATATCTAATACATCGGCAATGTGTTTTTCTTTATATAGAATTTCTAATGTGTCACGGTTGTAGCGTTTGCCTTCACATTGGTCACAGGTGACATACACATCTGGTAGAAAGTGCATGGCAACACGAATCAACCCATCTCCTTCACATGCCTCACAGCGACCACCTTTGACATTAAAGCTAAAGCGTCCTGGTTTATAGCCACGACTTCTGGCTTCCGTACAAGCCGCAAATAAATCACGAATGGGGCTAAGGATGCCTGTGTACGTTGCTGGGTTAGAGCGTGGTGTTCTACCAATCGGGCTTTGGTCAATCCGGACCACTTTATCTAAATATTCTAGCCCTTCAATGCCTTCATAAGCACCGGGTTTAGCTGTGTAAGCCTTGTTAAGTTTTTGTGCACATAAAGGATAAAGCGTCCCATTGATGAGACTAGATTTACCTGATCCGGAAACACCAGTCACGCAGGTCATAAGACCCAATGGAATTTCAGTATCTACCGCTTGTAGGTTGTTAGCGGTTGCTTTGAAAAGCTTTAACCAACGGTCTTTTTTGGGTTGGCGACGCTCTTTTGGGCCTGTAACTGTTTTTTTGCCAGTAATATATTGACCTGTGAGTGATGCTTCACAATCTCCAATTTGATTAGGTGGACCGGCATACAATACATCTCCACCATGAATGCCTGCGCCTGGACCAATGTCAATGACGTGGTCTGCTGCTTGAATGGCTTCTTCATCGTGTTCGACAACTAAAACAGTATTACCTAGGTCTCTTAGTCTAACTAAGGTTTGTAATAGACGTGTATTATCTCTTTGATGGAGACCGATGGATGGTTCATCAAGGACATACATTACGCCAACTAAGCCCGATCCGATCTGGCTTGCAAGTCTAATCCGTTGTGCTTCACCACCAGAAAGTGTTTCAGCTTTTCTGGATAAGTTAAGGTAATTAAGGCCAACAGCTTGTAGGAAGCTGACTCTGGCTTTGATTTCATTTAGAATTGGGGCTGCAATTTGTTGGTTTTGATCAGAAAGTTTAATGTGTTCTAAAAGTTGATATAAATCATCGATATTAGATTCAACCATGTTTTGGATGTGCCACTGATCAACTTTGACATTGCGCGCCACTTCATTGAGACGGCTGCCATTGCAACTAGAGCAGGGACGCTCACTCATCATGCGACTTAAGTTAAGACGCATGTCTTGAGAGTCAGTTTCTTGGTATCTGCGCATCAAAGTGGGAACAACTCCTTCGAAAGGTCTGCTTCTGTGTATGGTTCTCCCTTTGATGCCTGTGTAGGTAATAGGGATTTTTTTCTTTGTCCCATGGAGAACCATCTGCTGATGAGCTTCAGATAGGTGCTTCCAAGGGGTAGACATGAGAAAGCCTTCTGCTTCAGCCAAAGAACTTAAAAGTTGTTGATAGTAACGTTTGTCCCACCCAAAAATCACACCTTCGGATAGAGACATCATTGGATCAACAATCAAACGCGCTTCATCAAAATGATTTTCCATTCCAAGGCCATCACAGCTACTGCAGGCGCCAAAGGGGCTATTGAATGAAAATATCTTTGGTTCGAGTTTATCAATGCTAAAGCCACATTTGAAACAGGCATGTTCTGTTGAGTAAAGTAGGTCTTTCTCTTCTGTTTGGACCATGACTAAGCCATGGCTATATTGGGTTGCAGTTTCAACGGATTGAGCCAGTCGTTGTTGATGCTCAGGTTTGACAGCAAGCCGATCAATGATTAACTCAATCTTGTGATTTTTTTTAGGATCTAATTCAATGGGATCAGCAAGCATATGCATGTCACCATTAATTCTGGCACGTACAAAGCCACTTCGCTGCCATTGAGCCATGAGTTTTTGGTGTTCTCCTTTACGGTCTCTGACCACTGGAGCTAAGATATGTATTTTGCTATTGGCAGGCAAGCTTAAGATGTTGTCAACGATTTGGCTGATTGTTTGAGCTGCTAACGGTGTTTGGTGTTCAGGACAATACGCAACACCTACGCGCGCATACAATAGCCTTAAATAGTCGTAAATTTCTGTGATGGTGCCTACGGTTGAACGTGGGTTATGTGACGTTACTTTTTGTTCTATGGCAATGGCAGGTGATAGCCCTTCAATCATTTCAACGTCAGGTTTTTCCATCATCGATAAAAATTGTCTGGCATACGCTGACAGAGATTCGACGTAACGTCTTTGACCTTCTGCATAAAGTGTATCAAATGCCAATGAAGATTTACCTGAGCCTGAAAGCCCAGTGATGACGACTAATTCATTTCTGGGGATGTCTAAACTAATGTTTTTTAAATTATGGGTCTTAGCGCCACGGATTCGGATCATATCATTGCCTTTAATTTATTTATTATACCTGAATTATGAAAAGGATGACACTCTTTGAAATAAGTTTTTATGTGGCTCTCAAAGCCAATTACTCAAAGTTTTTTGAGAGAAAAGTATATTTTAAAGATGCTATAATAAAAGTATAAAAGAGGAAAAAATGAATAAAAATCTTTTAAAATATAGTTTGGTAACCACACTTTTAATTAGCCTAACATAAGGCGATTATAACTGTATTAAATCATCATCATTTAATGATAGCTGTGTAGATGAAGAACAATTACCAGAGGGGTCGTATCGTCAGAGACAGGGGTAATAATTATTAAAAACAATTATTTACTCGAAAAGTTTGTGTGGTTGTATAAAATAATAGTCTATAATATTGATATAACAATAAAAATATGAGAAATATTATGAACAATTTATTAAAAATTATGTGTATAAGCGTGATGCTATCCAGTATGGCTTTTGGTGTGCAACTGACACAATCGCAAATTGATTCTGATTGTGAAGATTATGATGAATATTGCGATTTACCTTAAAGATTGCCGTACAGGGGGCTTTAAAGACTTATTAGATGAAATTGGTGTAAACTAATCAATACAAACTTTGTATTAGTATAAACAATAAAAACACATCAACTTTTCAAAGCTGATGTGTTTTTTTATGAAAAGGATGACACTCTTTGAAATAAGTTTTTATGTGACGCTCAAAGCCAGCCACTCAAAGTTTCTTGAGAGAAAAGTATATTTTAAAGATGCTATAATAGCAGTATAAAAAGAAAAAAATAAAAATGATTCAAGCAGCAAAAGAACAATTAAAAAAAAAATTTAAGACAAGGCCGAGCGAGGCAAGTCCTCGTGAGCTTATCTATGCTCAAGAATTTTTAGAGGTATTTTTAAGAATTAGCAGTAAAGATAGTATTTTTAAATCTAGCGGTGATATTGAATATTTTTGTAACTGTGTTGAAACAGCTTTAAAAACTGAATCATCTAGCATTGTTGCACAAAGGGCCATCAGAAGATTAATCGATAAAGATCAAAATGCAATATCTAAGTTCTTTTATTCAAAAAGAGAAGGCGTAGCGCCTGAAACATTATTTTTAAACGATGCTTTATTTACAAATTTAGGCTTTGACTTGCAAAAAGAGATGCAGGCAAGTTCGCTCACTCATGATCAAAAGCTTATGTATTTAATGAGTTACTTGCCACCAGAGAATGATGATGGTAAAGAATTTGTTTCACAAAGCATAGAAGACTTTCCTCAAACTGACCTTAAGCGCACAGATGAGTTATTAATAGGTTATTACTTTAAAAATGGTTGGGATCTTTATGATAAATTAACGTTTTTTAATAAACTCAAAAGCAACATCCAAGATCCTGTAGCGGTTATGGAAACCTATTTAGAGACTCGAGGCGTTTTTTTAAAGGTAAAAAACATTTTGGATCTCGATGAAAGTGCCATGGACAAAATACTTGAATCTTTAGGTCAAAAATGCATCATTGGTTACACTGAAATCCCTGGATCTGAACCGTCTGCTTTAAAGGTTAAGCTTGACCCAGAGATGAAAGACTTATTAAATGAATTTTGCAAAGCTTATGGGGTTAAGAAGCTAGATGGTACAAAAAAAAGACTTGTGGCATTAGAAAAAGATGAAGCAAAAAAAATGCCCTCAAACAAATGAATCTAGCTAAGGAACCTCTGGATCAATTTATGTTAGATATAAACACTTTGGCAAAAAATAAACCTCGTGTTCAGGAGGAATTTAATTTCTATGTACAAGATTTAAAAAATATTTACCATGGTTTTGTTAAAGAAAATCCAAAGCTTACACTTGATGCAATTACTTACTTAATGAATAAATATGCTATCAAACCTTCAGATTCAGAAAAAATTTACCACATTAGTCTTGATAAGGATCTTCACATAGGAGAAATTTTTAAAGATTTATTTAACGATTTTTTTAATGACAACAATAATATTGCTTTAAAAGAAAAATTAATCACAGACTATGGTTTTGAAGATCAGGACGTATTAAGCGTATTTAAAGACATGGGTATTAATACACAAGGGTTATTTGAGGGCTCTACGAAACCGATATTTAAAGAACCCGAGAAACCGATATTTAAAGAACCCGAGAAGCAGCAAAGGACTTGGTTTCAATTTTTCTCTAATTTGTTTTTTTACATCCGTAACTTTTTTTATCCTAAAAGTGGAAATAATAAAGAAGCTAAAGAATTCAGCAAAGAACATGAAACAAGGTTGTTTAATGAAAACGATCCAGTTAAAGCGAGCGTAATTGATCCTAATGCCAAGCCGCTTAAGTCATGTCTTAAGACAAGTGAACATACAACAAAGATTAGTGAACCTGGAGTAAAGAAAAAGGTAAGTTTTTCAGCTGAGGGGCCTAAATCAAAAGAAAATAATGGTAACACACCTCACGTACCATAAGTTTACGAATCATTAATTGGATGTGTAGACAACAGACATTATTGATGGATGGTTATCTTTATAGATAAATTTAAAAAATGTTTGTTCATATATGGTCTATAATATTGATATAACAATAAAAATAGGAGAAATATTATGAACAATTTATTAAAACTTATGTGTATAAGCGTGATGCTATCCAGTACGGCTTTTGGGATAATGGGTTCAGAGGCCCATGAATATGATTGTGTACATTATAATACCCATTGCGATTAACCCCCCCCCTTAAAATTAAAAAAGCAATGGCAAAGTCCGTTGCTTTTTTATCTTAAAGACACCAAGCAATTAATGTTATATCAATATTATAGAC
>JAQWRO010000119.1 GCA_029243665.1 Gammaproteobacteria bacterium | reverse complement strand
CAAAAGTGACGTTGAACTTACCCATTTAGCTTTTAGACATAACTTACTCGATCAGGTGAAAGAATAGTTTGAGCAAATTTACTTTTGCTCAAAGTTCATTAACTCATGTCCCCAGCCTGTCTGGGGTATACATTTATATAGACTCAGATAATAGACCCATCTATGTGGGGAAAGCAAAAAATTTAAAAAAAAGAGTTTCAACTTATTTTTCAAAACCACCCAAGTATCATAAAGTTCAATTGATACAAGAAAAATCTTCTTTCTTTGAGATAATTGTGACTTAAACAGAGCATGAAGCATTTCTTTTAGAAAATAAGTTAATAAAAAAACATCAACCAATTTTAAATATTCTCTTGAAAGACGATAAAAGTTTCCCATATGTATCTTTATCTCAACATGCTTTTCCACGTTTGTTTATGACTAGAAAAGTAGATGCAAAAAACAAGTATTATGGACCGTATTCAAATGTAGGTGCTGTGAAAGATGCCATTGATCATTTACAGAGGGCTTTTAAAATAAGAACTTGTCGGGACTATTTCTTTAAACAAAGAACAAGGCCATGTTTGCAATATCAAATCAATCGTTGCTCTGCACCTTGTGTAGGGTATATTTCAAAAGAAGATTATGCCAAACAAATTGATGCTATAGATCAGTTTTTAAAGGGGAAGTCTGCATATGTTTTACATCAACTTCAACAAGAAATGCAGCAAGCCTCTGATGAAATGAATTATGAACAAGCTGCAAAATTAAGAGACCAAATAAAAAGACTTAATTATATACATAATCAAAATGAATTAAATATGTCTGAAGAGTACCATGATTGTTTTGCATGGCATATTAATGACACCTTAGTTTCAATTTACCACATTAGAATACAAGATACAGAACAGGTCGACGCTAAGTCTTATACTTTTGATCTTGATCCATTTTTACAAAAAGAAGAAATATTAATACAGTTTTTAGCAAGGTTTTATGAAGGTGATACAGAACACAATAAGTGTAATGTTTATTTATATCCTAAGGCTGATGCTTCTGTTGAAATTAAAAATCAGATTAAAACACTTTTCCCTAATGTTACATTGTTAGATGTAATAAAGTCTCACCACAAAACTTTTCTAAATAATGCAGAATTGAATCGTAAAATGACAATCGAGACTATTGAAAGACAAAAAAACAAGCATCGCTTGCTTAAGTCGCTTGTAGAGTTAAAAGATTTTAGTTTACATGATTGTCGCATTGAGTGTTATGATGTCAGTCATCAACAAGGTAGATTCACTTGTGCCAGCTGTATTGTTTTTAATGAGTCTGGTCCTGTAAAAAGCCAGTATCGTAAATTTAATCTCACTTTAAAAACGCCTGGTGATGATTACGAAGGTATCTATGAAGTCATTAAGCGTCGTTACCAAAAAGATACACCAATGGCTGATTTGATCATTATTGATGGCGGCAAGGGTCAAATCAACCAATGTGTCCAAGCTTTAGAAGCATGCAATCGGATCAATTACCGTGTTATTGGTATTGCTAAAGGACCATCCAGAAAAGTGGGTTTAGAACAGTTTTTTGAGTATCAAGAAGGGCAAATAAAGACTTTTCAACCATCAGATGACCTTAAGTATTTTCTTTTATCTGCAAGAGATGAGGCGCATCGTTTTGCCATTACACAAACACGTAACAAAATGACCAAAGAAACCGTTGGTTCAAAACTCGAAAATATTGATGGTGTTGGTGTAATGAAGCGTCGACAATTACTACAAACGTTTGGGGGTATGCAGGGTTTGATGGCAGCAAATGTCGCTCAGATTGAAAAGGTGCCAGGTATTGGACCTGTATTAGCTCAGAAAATTTATGATGCACTTCACTGATTGCAATTTTTAATAATAAATGTCTAAATATAACTTATGACAATCCCAAATATTTTAACGCTGATAAGAATATTACTAATGCCTGTTTTGGTATGTGTGTTTTCAACCAATCCATCAGAACCAAATTATATAGCAACGACTATTGTTGTATTTGCGTGTATTACAGATTTTTTAGATGGTTGGTTTGCAAGACGTTTTGATCAAAAGTCTGTTATGGGCATGATATTTGATCCGATTGCAGATAAACTAATGTTGGCAGTTGTTTTAGTTTTAATCATCAAGCGCTATCCAGATTTTGCTATTGCTGTACTTTCGATTGTATTACTTTCAAGAGAGTTTATCGTAGCAGGAATCAGAGAAGCTTTAGCAATATTGACTAACAAAGTTTCATTGCCAGTAAGTATATTCGGTAAACTTAAAACAGCCTTGCAAATGATTGCCATTATTCTATTGGTAGTCTATGACCAATCGATGCCTAACTCAGTTTATCAAATAGGGTTTACAATATTGGCTTTAGCGACATTGATGAGTATTTATTCAATGTATACTTACATCAAACTTTCATTTTCGCAAATTAACAAAAAAATTGCTTAAGTATTTTATGTGGAAACTTATAAAGATACTTGTTTTCAATAAAAGATTTCTTGACTTTGAAAATAATAACGTAATAATAGAACTTATGCGGGAATAGCTCAGTGGTAGAGCACAACCTTGCCAAGGTTGGGGTCGCGAGTTCAAATCTCGTTTCCCGCTCCAGCACGGCTGGGTGGCAGAGTGGTTATGCAGCGGCCTGCAAAGCCGTGAACACCGGTTCGATTCCGGTCCTAGCCTAATGTATATATGCCCGGGTGGCGAAATTGGTAGACGCAAGGGACTTAAAATCCCTCGGGAGGTGACTTCCGTGCCGGTTCGACTCCGGCCCCGGGCACCATGCTTTATTGGCGACATATGGCCGTCAATATTCATATCAATGTAATCAAATTTTAGAAGTTTAATTATGCTTCAATTATTATCAGAAGTAATTATATTATTTTTTAGCATTTAGTGACTGAAATCTTTTTTTGATCTCTTCAAGGCTTTGTTCTTGGCTTGCAAGTTCATCCTTTATACGAACAATATCTTTTTCGATTACTCGATTGTTATCATCTAGATGAATGATATTTTTTGCTTGATTAAGTTTTTCTTGAGCTTTATCTATTGTTGTAGTATCAAAATAACCTTCTAGTACTTCTTTTGCATTGGCCAAGGTGTTAAATTTTTGATTGTTACCATTTTTTTTATCAGGATGACAGTCAATTGAACTATTTTTATATGCTTTTTGAATTTCACCAAGCGTTATGGTGTCGCCAATACTTTTTTTAATGCCAAGTATGTTTAAAAATTCTAAATTTTCTTGATTAATTTTAATAGATTTTAAATTCATTAATATTGCTTCAAAATTTTCAGCAATATCATTTGGGCTTAATGGTCTGCTTGCATCATCTTCATCAAACTCTGGCAAATCAGAGCTGATATTTTCCCAAAAATAAACAACGCCACCAAGTATAGCTGTTCCTAAGGCTGTGGCACATATAAACATAATAGTTTCTTCTGACATGTATTTTTCCTATAAATTATATTTGAATTCTTACAGTAAGCGATTATGTGTTTAAGATTCATAACTGTCAAGCTAAAATATAAATTAACATTATGTAAATATATAAAGGCGTGATTAATGTGCGTAACTATTAATCTCTTGCTCAAGACCTTTAATTGTTTGTTGTCTAGCTTTAATATCAGTCAGCAATGCTTTTTCTTCTCGGGCTAATTCTTTTTGTTCTTGTTCAGTTAATTGATATGTTATTTCGTCTGGTAATAATTTTATGTATTCATCTTTATGTTCTTCAACTAATTGAAAATTTAGTTTTTCTTCATCTAGTGAGACATTCACTTGTTGTGCTTCGACTTTAAAAGATAATGCTTTAAGTGGCTGGATATGTAGGGGTGGTGATGGATAACAGATTTGTTTATGTTGATCTACAAATTTACTTAAAATAATTTCAAGACAAGACATACCTATTGAAATAATAGATGGATTAGTTTCAATTTTATATATTGCTAATTTTAATTTCCTATAGAAGTTATCACATAGTTCTGTTCCTGCTTTATATTTCCATACAGCTCTATCATAAATGTCTTTTAAAACAATTGATCGCCATGTATGATTTCTATCAATACAAGGTGTCTCATGATCATTATTAGTTGTGGCAATAAGTAAATTAAGTATCTCTTGAATTAAATCAGATATTTCCTGACTTGGTTCTAAAATCTCTACATTTTTAAGTTCGTTTAACGCTTGTCCTAACTTTCTTTGGACCAATATGTAATCTTCATTAGAGGAACCTGTTTCAAGAATGATTGATTCTAAAACCCCATTATACCACATGATAAGTATTTCTTTTGTTTCTATAGTAATTTGTAATGGTTCATTATTTTTATTTTGAATTAAGCTATTAATCCCAACATAACTTTTTTCAAATAAATCACTCATTTTTTTGTCATTTAAGACTACATGGTTAAATTCGATTATGGCATTATGTGTGTTTTGATAGATTGGATCATTACTGTGTTTGTTTTGTTTAAGATGATGTTGTTCTATGGCTTTATCATATATATTTATATATCTTTTAATATTACTTAAAAGTCTCAAAAATGTTTTTTTTGTTATTTCTAATTGAGTCTCGATGGATGTTTTGGTGCTCTCATGTGTAATCATCCAGTTGATGCCAATTATACTCAACGCTTCATTAATTACACATAATCTTTTTGAATAAAAATATAACCTGAATACATCTTGTAAAATATCAATTGTGAAATTGAAGATATGATGACGTTTTTCGGGTGTTTCAAAAAATTCTCTAATGCCAGATGATGTGCTATTTTTGAAGATTTTATGTGTGTTGTTAAGTTTTTTTAATGTTTCCTGTAATACTCTATCTAGAACTTTTTTTGGAAACCTATTTGTTGAAAAAACATTATTTATTCCTGTTTCAGCTAGTGAGGAATGTAAAATTTTACCAAGTTCATGTTCTGTTGTGGTTTGTGCTTCATTGATGTTGCCGTTCATAAACTCATCTATATCAAAGTCTCTTTTTGAGCCTTCAGTCAGTCTATAGATGAGATGTAAGGTTTTTTTATTAACAAAGTTAATAGATCTTAACATGTCATTAAGTGATTGAGGGATATCTTTATTTTCTTGTCGATCAGATATGATATCCTTAATTGATTTATAGTGACCAAGAATTAGATCTAACTTTTCAGCTACTAAATGATTTGAGCTATGACGATGATTGGCCATTCTGCTGTTTAAAATGTTTTCACAATAGATCGTTCTATGGTTGATTTTTTCATTATCTAAATTATCATTATAACTGTTGATGATTGATTCGGCAGTTTCTGTAAAAAACATGATTTCAGGTCCGTCTAATCGCGGAATGTGTTGTCCGAGGTTGAAATACACACACATATTCTGCCAACCACATCTAACGTAAGACATATTTGATCTCTCGTCATGTCTATTTAGAATAGATTCTAAAAAATCAACGATACATCTTAATATTTCAGCATGGTGGTCATTAACCTCGTCTTCTGTGTATTGTTCAAGTGTTAAAATGGTTCTATTGTAATCGACTACGGCTTCTCTGAGATTATTTGCAATATGACGCGGACGTATTTTTTGTTCGCCATTATTAACTTCTGATATTACACTCCAGGATTCAAGTGTTTCAATCTGTATTTGTTGATGATAATGACTTATTAAATCGTTATAAATTTGTTTTGTTTGTAAATCATAATATGGTAACTGGTCAGAACTACTAAATATTTGTCCTAGTTTCCAACCGACAAAAAATGAACTAATACCAGAGAAAATTGTTTCGTATGTATTTGGCATTTTGTCTCCTTTGTAAATATAGTAATGATCATAATCAAAGCTAATAGTAGTATTCGATTGATAAAATTAAATTTGTATATTTTTTTGCTCGGGTAAATTATTGGTATTATTGGAATTAAACATTAAGTGATTAGACTTTTTGCTTGATTGAATTGATTGAAATTTATTTTTGATCTCTCCCAGGCTTTTTTCCTGACTTTCAAGTTGATCTTTTATGCTTACAATTTCTTCTTTTATTTGTCTATTGTTATCATCAATGTTAATAATACGTTCAATTTGGTTAATCTCTGCCTGTAATTCATCAATGGCCGCAGTGTTAAAACACTTTTCAAGTGCTCCCTTTGCCGTACTTAAATGAATGAATTTATCATGTTCACCACTTTGTCGATCAGGGTGATAAGTTAAAGCAATTTTTCTATAGGCTTTCTGAATATCATCAAGCGTAATCACTTCACCAATAGCTTTTTGAATGTCTAATGTTTTTAAATTACTTAAAAGTGTGTCATTAATTTCTATCTTTTTTAATGCTTCAATTTTATTTTGATAGTCTTGAGCCATCGCTCCTAATTGTAATCTTTCATGATTGTCAATTTCTTTCGCATATTTTGGGATGTTGGAATAAAATGAAAAAAAATAGTCCCTGCGACTTAAGGACATAAAATAAGTAAAACCAAGAATTGAAAAAAACTTTATGAACATTGAATAAAAAAAGAATGGGTGACTATCAACTTCTTTTAGTACAATGACATTTTCATTTAATTGGTTACTTTGATTATGGTTGGGATTTAAAATAATACTATTATGATAAACTCTATATGTGATAAAGTTAGTACGATAGTTATAAAGATTAAATACATAATACATGCATTGAACAATGATATTATTACTATTAATAGCTGATATTGAACTGTCGATACTATCTCTATATGGTTTTTCCGAGTGGTATAAATCAAGAGATTTTTTTAGGTTCCCAGCGTATTCGGGTTTTTCAAAATACATTCCATAGAGGCAATGAGTACTTAATCTTGTTATTGGTAACTGGTATATTTTCATAAATTATATAGCTCTTAAAGTCTCTATTTCGGATAACTCCATTTGAAGTCTTTCATTTTTTTCTTTTAATTCATCTATCCCTGAACGCAACTGACTAACGTCTTCTTTTTTCTTTCTGATGGCTTCAGTCATGCCATCACCTTCATAGCTTGAGAAAAAATTCTTAAACTCAAGTGTTAATAAATTAATTGGAACTCTGCAGCTTGAATTTTCTGATTGAATAATAAGGCAGCCATCTTTAGTTTCATTGGACCTAATAGACATGGCTTTTTCTGTATACGTAGGCGGTGTTTTGAAGAAATTTGCCTGGTTTCTTTGGACATATGCTTGAACAATATAATCCAATGCATTTAATTCATCAGTCGTTGCATGAGTATTCTCAATGAGTCTGATCATTGTATTAATAATGTCATAAAATTTTATAAAACTTTCATTGTTATAGGTTCCCCAGCACGAAGCAACCCATTCCCAGCGGTGTAATGCCCATTGATGCTGTTTAATAATTTTGTTGTATATTTCCTTTAGAACTTCTGAACGCCACTGATAATTGTCAGTTACAATATTTCTCAATGCAAATGTTGTATTCGGCTTTGTCATTATATCTGAAATTTCAGCTATGGAATTTGACTGTATTGGTAATGTGATTGCTTGAGTGTTTGGAGGCCTTAGTGTAGATTGTTGTTCTAAATAAACATCTGAAGGAAGTGTTTCTAAAGCTTTAATCAATTTTTGTCGCACGAGTGAGAATTCCTCAAGTGGTTCTTGAGTATAATTTTCTTCCAGTTGAATGCAGTGTAATGTTGAGTTGAATATATTGTTTAAGAAGGCAACTTTTTCATCAATTATGAATTGAAGGTCTTGATACCTCTTTATATTCTCAGAGATAGAAACGACTAATTTCGTTACCCCACCTTCACTTTTAGTTGAATAGTCATTGAAGTCTGTTATGCCCCGGCCAGGATTGTCGTATAAGTCTAAAGAATGATGTTTTGAATTGTTTTTATGCAAGGTTATTTTTTCTTGATGAGTTGTATTAAATCTTATTGAATTGGTTCTAAGTCGTTGGTGAGCAAGTTGAGTAATCTTAATCATGGTTTGAATTGCTGTATTACTATTATCATCCTTAAGTCCCCACTGAATCCCGAGAATGGGCAGAGATTTTTTCATAGATTTTAAAATTTTTGTATGATAATAAAGAAAAGCAACATCTCTTAAAAGATCTGTTATATCACTATAGATAGCTTCATGTTGATCTTCTTTAATGAAAGATCTAATTCCAGATAACTTAGCTGAAAAGGGATTGTTTTTTGAAAGAGAAATTTTTGAAAGTATACTTCGATTGATTTCATTAATGTTCTCTTTTGTAATTTTGTCAGGATTCATTGCATTTTTGAAACCAAGTTCCTTCAACATTAAGTATAATGCAAGTCCCGACCTATGCTTTATTACTTCAATAGACTCCTCATCATCTGACATAAATCTAGAGATGCTAAATCTTTTTTTTGAGCCTAAGCTACAGCTATATATTAGACTGATGACCTTATTGTTTAATAATAAAATGCTATTGATTAAGTTATCTAATAAGTTAGGTAGTTTTCTATCATTTTCTTCAACTGTCAAAATTGAATGTATATTGATAATACGATTCTGAATTCCTTGTAATGTGCTAAATGGATTTTTGTGCTTGTTTTCGTGTTCTGATATAGGTCCACGTAGAAAATTATCAAAATATGTTAATCTTTTTTTTACTTCTTGAGATGTTTCCATGGGTTCTTTTAATAATGCTAATGAAAACTCAGTGATAAACATAAGCTCTGGTCCATCAAGTCGGGCTTCTTGTGGCATGGTTCCAGATATATGTTTAAATGAGCTTTTACTCATATTGTGCTCACAATCAGTATGTCTCGTGAGTATGACTTTAAGATATATGACAATACTATTGATCATTTCACTTTTATGACCTTGTACATCAGACGTTAGGTTTTTATCTAATTCAACCTTAGCTTTTTCAAGTATTGTAATTAGCCCGGACAGCGTGTTGATGTCTTTCATTGTGTTACTTGGCCTAATTGCACCAGTGCTTAATTTTTCTATTTGCCATTCTGCAGGTATTTCAGAATTTATGTTGTCTTTGTAACACGAGACTATAGACTCATAGATTCTCCTAGATCTATCACCAAATTGTTTTGATTCTGTTTGAGCATGATAAAGTTTACTAAGTTGATAGCCTGCGATTCCAGCTGCTGCTGACTGTAAAATAATTTCTTTAGTCATAAATATAAATACTCTTAATAATCTGTTATTATTTTAAATTATTATTTATTTATTATCAATTTAAATACAAGATGATTTATTTTTTATACATAAACTTAGCTTGACAATGACACAAAGGTGGCAATAATGATAAGAAGAACGTACATTAATTTTTAATCAATCACTACCTAGAGATTTTTAAGAAAATAGAGGTTACCATTGCTGGCATTAAAATTAGCTCTAAATTATTCATTTTCAAAATACAAAGCTAGATTTTTGTCTTTTTCAGCTTGTGTTGCGATTATTGGCATTGCCTTGGGCATCATGTCATTGATTTTGACTTCAGCCATTATGAATGGGTTACAGTTTGAGGTGGCAAAAAAACTTCATGATGTATCGGACCAAATCACATTGACCAAAATAAGTGATCGACCCGTATCTTGGTCAACAGTGATTCATGAAGTTAAAGCAAATAAAGATGTTATTTCTGTCACTCCTGCGTATGAAACATATGCATTGTTAGAGCATGGTGATAAAATCTTACCCGTGTTGGTCAAGGGGGTTGATCCAAAACAAGAGGTTCATTCAAATCAGCTACTAGCTGATTTGCCTTTAGCCCAATGGTTGAAACCTAACCAATATCATTTTCTAGCAACTAGAAATATTATTGGCTTTGAACAAAGTGCAAACTATAACTTAATTGTACCCAAGTTTAAGACAAAGCTGATTACCAAAGAACCTATCACACAATTGATCAAACCAAAGGGTTCACTTGAGAAAACTTATGGCGTAAGCAATCAAGTGATTTATATGAACATCAATGACATCATGAAATTGATGCAGGTCAGTCAGCCAACAAGCCTAAGAGTCAAAACATCCTTTCCAAGTGATTCAATGCCATTAAGTCAACAATTAGCCAATCATTACTCTAAACTCAATGTCATGGATTGGAGTCAGTCCCACAGACTTTGGTTAGAAAACCTTGTGATGCAGAAACGAGTGTTTTCGATTTTCTTATGCTTACTTGTGGTGGTGGCTTTATTTTCTTTAGTTGCCAACTTATCCATGCTTGTCACTGAAAAAAGAAGCGAAATAGCAATGATGAAGACCATGGGAGCCTCTAATGGTTTTATCATCAGGGTCTTTATATATAAGGGTTTAATTTTATCGTCATTAGGGATGTTACTCGGTGTATCTATTGGGTGCTGGATTGTGTCACATATGAATGCCATTTCATCACAGATTGAACAAATGCTTGGAATTAAATTTTTCTCTCCAACATTATGGCCCATTGACTTCGTGCCGACAAAAATGGTTTGGTCAGAGCTCTATACCATGTTGGTATTGACGCTTTTATTTACAATTTTATTTGCATATTTTCCTGCCAGAAGGGCAGCGAAGATTATGCCAGCAAAGGCTTTAAGTTATGAAGCATAATCAACATCACATTGCATGCGAAAAAGTTAGTCAATCTTACCGAAGTGGTTTTGCTTCAACGGTTGTGTTGGATGACATCAGTTTGGATATTGAGCCACACTCAAGTTTAGCCATTACAGGTAGCTCAGGTTCTGGAAAAAGTACTTTATTACATATTCTTTCAGGCTTACAAAAACCAACTCAAGGTAAAATAAGTTATGGTGAGCTTAATTTATATGGCTGGCGCACCAGACAAAAAAGACTTTTTTTTAGACATACTTTAGGCATGATTTATCAACAACATCATTTAGTCATGGAAATGTCTGTTTTACAAAATGTGATGCTACCTCTAAAGATTGCCAAGATAAAAAAACCAAAAGCAAAAGCATTAGACATAATCGAAAAAGTGGGTCTTGCTCAATATAGCCATTATTTACCAAGCATGCTATCGGGTGGACAAAAGCAACGTGTTTCGATTGCAAGAGCATTGGTAACGAATCCCAAAGTAGTGGTTGCAGATGAGCCTACAGGATGCCTAGATGCCAAGACTGCTGAAAGTGTCTCAAACCTTATGTTTGATCTAGTGAAGGATCAAAATGCAACTTTGATTATTGCGACCCATGATTTGGATTTAGCCAAACGCTGTGATGAGCATCTAAAAATTATAAATGGTAAAATAACTAAGTAATCATACTTATGCGTGATCAAGACTTTTTATTATTAGCGCTTAAAGAAGCCCAAAATTATACCCATGTGACAACCGCTGTTAAAGTTGGTGCAGTAATTACAATCAATGATCATGTATGTGCCACCGGCTTCCATCAAGGACCTGGGACTGATCATGCAGAAGTTATGGCAATTAAAAACGCTAATTGTAAACTGGATCATGCAACCTTATATGTTACCCTTGAGCCTTGTAACCATTATGGCAAAACCCCACCATGTACCAAAGCCATTTTGGATGCTGGTATTAAAAAAGTGGTTTATGCGTATAAAGATTTTAACCCTGATGTCAAAGGCTCTGGTGCTGAATATTTAAAAGCAAACGGTGTTGAGGTTGTTCATAAACCGTTAGATGAAATCAATGATTTTTATTTGCCTTATGATTATGGTTATAAACATCAAATGCCCATGCTTGAGCTTAAACAGGCGCGTTTTGCTGAGAGTCACATCATAGGTCTTCCTGATAAACGCTTAATGATTACCGATGATAAAGTAGAAGCTTGGACCATGTCCAAAAGAATAAAAGCAGATGCTTTAATGACATCAACACAAACGATCTTAATTGATAATCCGCTTTTCACCATAAGACAGGGTAATGAAACATTAAAAACACCACCACTGGTCATCTGTGGTCAAACACAGATACCTGGGCATTATCGCATCCATAAACAAGATAGAGACATCATTTATATTCAAAAAGACCTAGAATCTAATTTATCTAAATTATATCAAAAAGGATATCGACGTATTTGGGTAGAGTGTGGTCATAAGTTTGGTCATAATTTACATCAAAAAAAACTTTTAAGAAACATTTATATCGTCGAGTCAAAAGAAACACATCAGTCCTTAAAATCAGTTATCAAAAGTATAGATGTGACATCAATGAGACCTGAGTCAATAGAGACTGTAGGTTTATGTGAAGTGATTCGATACAAAATCAGTGATTAAAAGATATGATATTTACAAATCATTTTTTTAATTTATTATCCTATTATACCAAACTATTCATTTTTCAAAGTCTCTGGATTATCGATAAAAAAATTGTTATCTTATTTGAAAATACAATAAAATCAAAAAGGGAACTATATGAATTACTTTTCGCACCTTATTAATCAGTTTTCGGATTATTTTAATGTTAAATACACAACAAAAGCTGAAGCTTTATCAGCTGTGCAAAGTCATGGTTTTCAATTACAACATGCAAGTATAGCATTAAAAAATGACCGAGAAGTTGTGATGGCAGCAGTTTCAAATGATGGTTATGCATTAAAGTATGCTAGTGACGCATTTAGAGCTGATAAATCAGTTGTTCTAGAGGCAATGAAACGAGATATAAGTAG
>JAQWRO010000110.1 GCA_029243665.1 Gammaproteobacteria bacterium | reverse complement strand
TTTGGTGATTGTCATTTGTACTAACGCAGCTAATACGTTACATTATGTCACACGTACTGTGCCATCTACCCAATCAGCAAAAATGGCTGGATGTGCCAATCTAGTTTATAAAACAAGTGTATTTATTATTGGGTTGCCTGTTACCTCTATGTTGCCACAAAAAACTACCGCGCAAATGAGCAGTAGTGATCTAACCATGTTATCAATGTATTTTGTGTTTTTATCATTATTTGCTTTTGTATTAATGCTGTATTTGTGTTTGACAGAAAAAACTGCCAAGAATCAAAGTAAAATAACTTAAGTTTTGTACTATTTAAAAATACAATTCTGCTCGGTGAAGGTGTTTATCTGTAATTTTTGAATCTTTAAAGACAGCAGATGTTTTTGTGAAATATGAATTTGATTGGTATGTCTTTATTGTAGATACGATGTGGTTTTAATAAGAATATCCATTATTCATTGAATAAGTATCAAATAATTTTCTTATACAAGTTTAATATTTTTCGTAGTCTATTATTCATCTGGGTTCATGCACCATGGTTTGCTTCTATTAAGCATCCGAATAGAAAATAAAGTCTTGCTTTTAAATAATTTTACCTGTATTATTAAATCTGAGTTTTTATTGCTCTTATTTGAAATGATGCTATAAAATAGCAAGTCCACCTGATGAAGGGGGCTATTTAAGATTTTCACATTGTGAAAATTAAAAACGTTTGAAGGAGAGTGAGCCGGTAAGCTACATGTGTAGTTAATATCGGATTAATGCTCATTTACAATTTAAACATTAAAGGAAAAAAATCATGGCAAATATCGGTACAGTAAAATTCTTCAATACTTCAAAAGGATTCGGTTTCATCACACCTGATGATGGTTCTGAAGATGTATTTGTTCATATCAGCGCATTAGAAAATTCTGGCATCAGTCAGTTAAGTGATGGACAAAAAGTTTCTTACGAAGTTGTTGCCAATAAAGGCAGAACAGCTGCTGCAAATCTGCAGTTACAAGACGCTGGTTAAAACCAAACTTTTAAATTTTCATTTTTAGCAAAAGTACAACAATGTATTGTTGTACTTTTGTGCGTATTTTTTTAGGAAAAATAATATGAATGCTTTCAAAGAAATGGGGCTGCCAGAAGCTCTGACGCATACATTGCAACATATGCAATTTAATGAACCAACACCTATTCAAGCTGAAGCTATACCTCTTGCACTGAAAGGCCAAGATATACTTGGGTCAGCACAAACTGGTACTGGTAAAACAGGTGCTTTTGGGATTCCCCTTGTTGCAAAACTTTTAACAGATCCCCGTGGTTCTGCACTTGTCATGACACCGACACGTGAGCTTGCCACTCAAGTTATGACACAATTACAGGCTCTGCTTGGAAGAAAATCAAAAATTAATACAGCATTATTGATTGGTGGTGAATCCATGCCCAAACAGCTTACACAGCTACGAAATGGTCCTCGTGTCATTGTAGGCACTCCGGGTCGTATCAATGATCACCTTCAGCGAGGCAGTCTTATTTTGAATGATACTGACTTTTTAGTGTTAGATGAAACAGATCGCATGCTTGATATGGGCTTTACTATTCAGATTGAAAATGTAATGAAATATATGGTTAATAAACCACAAACATTGCTTTTTTCAGCGACACTGCCTAAAAATATTGTTCGCATTTCACAGAAATATCTCAATAATCCAGCTAGAGTAGCTGTCAGTCCAACATCTTCACCTGCAGCAAAAATTAAACAGGATACTCTGAAAATCAGTGAGGCAGATAAATATCCTAACCTTCTTTCTCAGCTTGATGAGCGCAAAGGATCGGTGATCATATTCGTTAAGACAAAATATGGCACTGCAAAAATGGCAAAAAAACTCTCAAAAGAAGGGCATAGTGCTGATGCAATTCATGGCGATTTGCGTCAGAATAAGCGTGACCGTGTTATAACAGCATTTCGAAATAAAAAATATCGTATTCTAGTGGCAACTGATGTCGCTGCAAGAGGCTTAGATATTCCACACATTGAACATGTTATTAATTATGATTTACCGCAATGTGCTGAGGATTATATTCATCGGATTGGTAGGACAGCAAGAGCTGGCGCTGAAGGTTCAGCACTAAATCTTGTTACACCTATTGATAAAAGTAAGTGGCATGCAATTGATCGTTTGCTTAATCCAGGTGTCGAGCATCCGAAGACGACTAACCCAAATAAAAAAAGAAACTTTAATAACAAACACAAAAGTGATTCTAAGCCATTTCATAAGAAAAAGAATAAGGATAATAGAAAACGCACATCATCAAAAAAAGCTGCATAGTAGTTTTGAGGTGACTAAATCAACTAATTGCTATGAGCTAACAAACGCATAGCAATTAGTATGAGTAAGTTTGATATTTTTAAAGTTACTTGCAAAATTAATTATTTGCTGGGATAATTAATTTTACCCTATAATTTTCAAACCATTGTCACGGTCAAGGTATTTATATTCAATTTTTGATACATTAAACTCTGAACATATTGTTTGGTAAATTTTTTGATGATCGAAGTCACTACAACTGTATACGTCAAATTGTATGAGTGCAGGGTTGCACTCATCCCAAATATGCATAATGACATGAGATGTTTCAATGATCGCACCACCAGTGATGCCTTTATTGCCAGGCATATCACAATATTTTACAAAAGGACCGACCATAATTTTCATATCAATTGATTCAATCAATCTTTTAAGCCATTGTTCAAGATATGCTTCATCCGTAGGTGGTTTCAAAGCTTCAGCTCTAATAATTAAGTGTTTATGTTTTTTGATTGTTGACATAAGGTAACTATAGTTTATTTTTATGCATTTTTGTTACAATTGTATCAAGCAAGTTAGGTTAATATGGGAAAATTAGTTGATGGAAAATGGGAAACACATTTCATGAAAAAATTTGAGGTGTCTTTTTATTTTGTAGTTGGCGGATTATGCATATTGTCCAGCTACATAGCCAGATGACCAAGCCCATTGGAAATTATATCCGCCTAGCCAGCCTGTGACATCCACGACTTCACCAATAAAAAATAATCCTTTGTGTGCTTTAGCCTCCATGGTTTTAGAGGACAAGTCATTGCAATCAACGCCGCCTAAAGTAACTTCTGCTGTTCGATAGCCTTCTGTACCATTAGGTTTAATGGTCCAATGGTGTAACGCTGTATCGAGTTCGGAAATGTCTTTTTTCTGAAGTTTGTTCAATGGTCTATTTAATAGATTGGTTTGTAAATTGGTTTCTAAAAAGCGTTTAGGTAAGTATTGGTTTAAATAAGATTTTAAAGTTTGATCTGAACATTTTTGACCAAGTAGGGTTGAGATATCTATTTGGGGGAGACAGTTGACAGTGATGGTTTGTCCTGGTTGCCAATATGAAGATATTTGTAAAATGGCAGGTCCACTCAAGCCACGGTGAGTGATTAAGCAATTTTCATGAAATGATTGTTTTTTAAAATTAACCGTGGATTCAAAAGAAATACCGCTTAGAGGAGATAAGCGTTTTTTATCCTCAGTATGTAATGTTAAAGGCACAAGTCCTGCACTTAAAGGCTTTACATTGATGCCAAATTGTTCTGCTAATTGATATCCCCATGCAGTTGATCCCATGGATGGGATGGTAAGTCCACCTGTAGCAACAATGAGTGATTGACAAGCGTATGTGCCAGTATTCGTTGAAAGTTGATAGGATTGATTGGATACTTTTTTAACACCAGTTACATCGACATTATATTGTATAGTGATAGGTTTTTTTTGACATTCATCGAGTAAAAGCTTTAAGATCTCGCCATTTTTTGTATCACAAAATAATTGTCCTTTGGTTTTTTCATGGTAGGGGATACGATGTTTATTAACTAAGTTAATAAAATCCCACTGAGTATATTGTTTTAAAGCTGATTTACAAAAGTGGGTGTTTTGAGATAAGTAACAAGTAGGCTCAATATGATAGTTTGTAAAATTACAATAACCACCCCCAGCCATTAAAATTTTTCTGCCAGGTTTTTTTGATTTTTCAATTAGTAAGACAGATCTTCCTCGTTTGCCGCATTCAATCGCGGCCATAAGTCCGGAGGCACCTGCGCCTACAATAATAACATCAAATAATTTTAACTGATTCATTTTTATCTCAATATTTTAAAATACCATTCAAAACGCGTTTTGTCATCTTAATATAATTAGCTCGTATCATTATTTCTAGGGAATATTCTTTTAAACAAATGTAAAAATCAAAGCCATACTTGTGAGTTTCATAGGTGCCATAACATCGGTTTATAAAATTTTACTTGGATGGTCGATGATGTTTGAAATTTTAGTAACTACTTTATATGTAGGCATACCATCTTGTATTTGGTTGATGTTATCCTTAAATGAAGCTAGGTTGAGATATTTTATATGTATTGGTTTATTTTGATGAATAGATAGTTTATATTGTTTGAGTTATTGCAATATTTAATTGATTTGATTAAAATAAAATTATTTTTAGTTGGTTAAGTAATCTAAACTAACATGAATTAAAGACAAGAGGGAAAAAATGGATACATTATTGACGTGTTGCTTATTTTGCTGTGTAGACCCAATCACTGAATGTTCAGTATCAACAGCAATGGACATTCTAAAAAAACTCGAAAAAACACTTCAAGAAGAGTTCTTTCCGATCTCAAACCAAGAAAGGCGTGATACATTTCTGTCTCAAAAAAAATATTTCCGACCAAATTTACTTGATTTAGATGAACCCAAAACAGGTTTTGTAAAAGACACCATCTTTAAGCAACAACTGATAGCAGGTATATCAAGCGGGCTTAAGGAATCTAACGTGAGTGTATGGAGTATCACACGTCAAGAGGAACGGGCTATTAGCATCCAGTTAATTAATTCAATTTTCATAAACATGCTTGCTGGAGAAACGAAATTTAACTACGTTCAAAATATAATAAGCACTTCTATTTTTGATAAAAAGGGCTTGCCTGACTACAAACAGTTACACCCAAAAGAAGTAGAAAACTTCCTAGAAACCATACGTAGCTTACCTAATGGGTCTAAAATAGATTTAAAGACACAGGACCCAGTTGAGCATAAAGCGCTTAATATACAAATAGAAAAAGCTATATCCGCAGCACTAGAAAAATTAGACGTTGTTGAGATTGCCTCAACCTCAATCAATACTTTCCGTTCAGAGATGCTGAAGAAAGAAAAGAGTGATGTACAGCAGCTTACTGAAATGTTTGAAAATAACTCAGTAGATATGAGCCGCATCTAATACAATAAAATACTGTCCTAAAACATCACGATGGTGGTTCAGGACAAAATAAATCATAAACTCTGATCACAAACATAACGCATATCATGCGCCTACGGCTATAAATCCAGTAAGAAAATTTTCGATCATTAAAAACTGGCGGAGAGAGAGGGATTCGAACCCTCGGTACGTTTTAGCGTACACACGCTTTCCAGGCGTGCCCCTTCGACCGCTCGGGCACCTCTCCAAAAGAACTAATATAATATTTTCAAAGGACTAAAGTCAATTAAACAGAAAATAAGTTGTTTAAGTGGTCTATCGTAAATGGTTTTGTAAAGACAGCATCAGCCCCATGTGTCATACACTTTTTTTGTAGCTCAGGATTTATATGCCCACTTAGAACAATCACAACAGTATTTTTTGATGGTTGATGGTTTCTTATTTTTGGTAAAAGTTCCATTCCATCAATATCTGGCAAACCAAGATCTAAAAAAATAATATCAAAGTTTTCCTTTTTCAGTATATCTAAGGCATCATTGCCAGTTTCAACTAATGTAGATTCAAAATTTTTCTTACTTAGCAATCCTTTAAGCGCTATTGCTGCAAGCTTTGTATCTTCAATTATTAATGTTTTTGGTTGC
>JAQWRO010000109.1 GCA_029243665.1 Gammaproteobacteria bacterium | reverse complement strand
TTATGACTGCTTTAAATGATAATAACTACTTATCAGCATCTGGATATTTGAAAACAAATTTAATACAAATTTTCTCTACACCAACAACAAGCATTAGTACGCCTGAGGAGTTTAAAAGAATTGCAGTTTCATCTAGCACAGGCGGTAGCCCAGTTTATTTGGAAGATGTGGCAGATGTTGAATATGGTGCTTATAATGAAGAACAAATTGCAAAATTTAATGGTGAGCAGGGCATTGTTTTACCCATCTTCAATACACCTAATTCAAACGTTATTACAGTTATGCAGCGAGTTAAGGATGAAATGGAAGACATTAAAAAGTCTCTACCTGCCTCGATGACTTCATTCATTGTTTATGATTCAACTATTTCGATGCAAGAATCTATTGATGAAGTTGTAAATACTATTTTTGAAGCAAGTGCAATTGTCATATTTATTATATTTTTATTCTTAGGCTCTTTACGATCAACTTTAATACCTATTGTGACTATTCCATTGTCATTAGCGGGTGCATGTATTGGCATTATGATGTTTGGATATAGTATCAATCTATTAACATTATTGGCTTTAGTGTTAGCGATTGGTTTAGTGGTTGATGATGCCATTGTTGTGATTGAGAATATACAGCGACATATGGAAGAGGGGATGCCCGTACTCGAGTCTTCAAAGTTAGGTGCATCTAGTATCATTGGTTCAATCATAGCTATGACCATCACATTGGCAGCTGTATTTACACCCTTAGGATTTTCATCAGGCATTACAGGTGCACTTTTTAAAGAGTTTGCTTTTACACTGGCATTTGCTGTTATTATTTCTGGTATTGTAAGTTTGATTTTATCACCAATGATGTGTTCCAAGATTTTATGTGAGTCTTCAATTCATGGTAAGTTTGTAACCATCATTAATAAATTTTTTGATAAGATTCGATTTGGTTACGATAAGATTTTAAGTGTTTTATTTAATCAAAAATGGATTGTTTTAATCATCCCAATCATCATTCTTGATGTGCTTGTAGTCCTTTTTGGAATGCCAGCCGTTGAACTGGTGCCACAAGAATATAATGGGTTTGTATTTGCTCAAGGGTATGGCCCATCATCTGCCAGTTTCAATTACATGAAATTTTATACCGACTTGTTAGATCAAAGCGCCAAAAAAATCGATGGTGTTGAAACATTCTTTAGTAACCCAAATATGATGGGTCCAACAATGTCTTTCACAGGTTTAGCACTCACACCTTGGACTGACAGACCTGATATTACTGATCGAGATGTGATGGTTAAGATGATGCAATATTCTAACACAGTGCCTGGTGTTAAGTATCAAGTTTTAATGTCTCCATCATTGCCTATTATGAAAAGCATGGTCAATCAACTTGTGATTAAATCACCAGAGCAGCCAGAAAAAATATTTCAAGTCGCTGAGAAAATTCGTGCGGAGGCAATGAAAACAGGTAGATTTTTATTTGTTGACTCAGATTTGAAAATTGATCAAATCAAATATCGTATCAAGTTAGACCGTAAACGCATGAGTCAATTGGGCATTTCTGCAAAAAATGTTGGTAATGCACTAGGGCTACTATTAAGTTCAGCCAATATCACACAATTTAACTTCGATCAGATGAGTTATGATGTTATGCCTGAAAGTATTTCCGGTTCCAGAATTGATATTGATGATTTAAAAGCATATCCAATACAACTGAGTAGTGAAATGGCTTCTCTTCATTTCCATGTTGATGACTTTACATCAACATATAAGAGCACCATTCCATTGTCTGAAATTGCGACCATTACCCAGGAAGTGGGGCCATTATCATACCCACAATTCCAACAACTTAATTCTGCCACATTGTCATATTTACCTGTTGATGTGAAAGATACAACAGTATTGGATGTTTTTAAGGATTTACAAGCAAAATATATGCCTGCAAACATGTCTTATGATTATGCGGATCAGTTAAGATTTTCTGTAAATGCAGGCAATGAAACCACATTTGTATTTATAGGCGCGTTGGTATTTATTTACTTAATTCTGTCCGCAACTTTCGAAAGCTTCCGTCATCCATTAATCATTATGATGACGATTCCTTTAGCAACATTAGGTGCGTTTATTCCAATGGCCTTAGGCTGGTCTTCATTTAATATGTATACACAGATTGCTATTGTGACGTTGATGGGGCTAATTACAAAACACGGGATATTGATTGTCGACTTTGCCAATCAGTTGTTGCCTGAGTCCAAAGATGAAAATGAGGCTGCCAAAAAATCAGCAGGCCTTCGTCTAAGACCTATTTTAATGACCACACTAGCGATGGTTTTAGGTGCTTTACCATTGGTTTTCGCTGAAGGTCCAGGTGCATTTAGTCGTTTTGACTTAGGTATTTTGATTGTTTATGGTATGTCAGTTGGTACATTCTTTTCATTATTCGTCATTCCTGTCTTATATGCTAGTTTAACTAACTTTAAGCGTCTATTGTCATACTTAGGCGTATTACTAGGACAGGCTGCGTTATTTGCTTATGCCTATGGCTTAGTAACTGGATGATTTGATTGGTTTATTTGTTGTCAAAACACCTGTAGTTCGTTTATGATACATCATAAAGGAACTGATTATGAGTCAAATTGTTGTCACAGCATTATACCAATTCGTATCATTGACACATGTCAAAGACATTCAAAATACACTGTTGTCTTTCAAACAATATGATGATTTGAAAGGTACGCTAATTTTAGCTGAAGAAGGGATCAATGGCACTATTGCTGCTTCAAAACAAACAACTGAATTATTATTAAAGTGGTTTGATGAGCATCCTGATTTTAATCTTTCATATAAGCAGAGTTATTGTGAGGAAAACCCTTTTTTAAGGTTTAAAGTAAAATTAAAAAAGGAAATTGTCACCATTGGCGATCAGGCCATCAACCCAAATGATTTGGTTGGCGAGTATCTTAATCCTCAACAGTGGAATGAACTCCTTCAGGACCCTGAAGTCGTTGTCATTGACACACGCAATGATTATGAGTGCCAAATCGGTCAATTTAAAGGTGCCATTAATCCAAAAACTGAAACATTTAGAGCTTTTCCAGCCTATGTAGACGATCAATTAGATGTCAAAAAGCATAAAAAAGTTGCTATGTATTGCACGGGTGGTATTCGTTGTGAAAAAGCGTCCTCCCTTATGTTAGCAAGAGGGTTTGAAAAAGTTTATCATCTTGAGGGTGGTATCTTAAAGTATTTAGAAGAAGTTGAGCAAGCAAATAGTTTGTGGGAAGGGGATTGTTTCGTTTTTGATCAACGTGTCGCTGTTAACCATGATTTAGAACCTAGTGGCCATGAACAGTGCTTTGCTTGTCGTGCACCCTTAACACAAGCTCAAATGATGCATGAATCCTACCAACCGGGTATTTCATGTGAATACTGTATTGAGCAGACTACGCTTGAGCAAAAAGCCTCATTCATTGAACGTCAAAAACAGCATCAATTGGCAAAAAAAAGAGGCGAAAGACATATTGGAGGTAATTAAATGACAGAGCAAATACAATTAACTTTATATTCTTTTAGGCGATGCCCATATGCCATGCGTGCTAGAATGGCACTCAGTTATGCAAAGTTAAGCTACACCTTACGCGAAGTAGATTTGAAAAATAAGCCTGAGGCATTACTGACCGCATCTCCCAAAGGCACTGTCCCAGTGTTGATTGTGAACGAGACTCAAATCATAGATGAAAGTCTAGATGTGGTTGGATGGGTTAGTCAGCAAACCAATCAGCCATTAGATTTTGATGTTAATAAACACGTTTGGGTTGAAAAGCTGCATCAGAAGTTTATACCTACCATGCACCGTTATAAGTACCCTGAACGCTACCCAGAAGTGGATCAGGCTGATAATTTAAAATTAGTGAATGATTTTTTGACATCTCTAGATGGCTGGCTTGAGACTCAACAAAAGGATATGAATCCATGGGTAGAGATAGCACTTTTCCCACTGATACGACAATTATGGATCATTGATGATGGATGGACGCATGCTGATATTCCCAATGTTACAAATTGGGTTGAAGCCATCAGTCAATCAGACGAATTCATGCGTGTGATGGAGAAGCATGCTGTCTGGCAATCAGAAGCAACTGAGCCAGTTATCATCAAGTTTTAAAAGGAAATTCGAGTCCCATCCCAATTGATTAGCTGACCATTATTAGCAGGCCCAAGCATATCAAGTGTATTTAGCAACCGTTCAGCAGCACCGTCAGGATCAATCAGCTTTTCTTTGGGATAGTTGGTTGTAAATGGGTTTGAAAGATTAGTAGTTACAGTGCCAGGATGAAATGCAATGACAGTGTGAGTTGGGTGAAAACGCTGAATTTCAATACTGGCTGTTTTAATAATCATATTTAATGCAGCTTTAGAAGATCTATAGCCGTACCATCCGCCAAGAAGATTATCACTAATACTTCCTACTTTCGCAGATAAGGCAACCAAAAAGCTTGGTTGTTGAGAAGACATTTTTTTAGATAAATGTTTTATTAATAATGCGGGTCCAATGGTATTCACATCAAATGCACGATGTAAATTTGCTGCGGTTAAATTTCCTAAGCTTTTTTCGGGCATCATTTCATTATCGTGAAGAACCCCTGTTGCAATGATAATCAATTGCGCTTCTTCAACAGATGCGATAGATTCTATAATACTTTCTTCATTCGTGATATCAATATGATGTGATATGAATTTTTCATGATTTATGTCTGTTGGTGATCTAGATAAACCAGTGACTTTGTTCACATTTGAAAGTTGAAGTAAATACTCACACAATGCTTTTCCTATACCACCTGAACTACCAACAATAATGGCATGTAATTGATCGGTTTCGGACACTATTTTCATAAATATACCTCTATATATTATAATTATATACCATCATGAGTGTTTATACATATTTAACAAGGAGTTTTTAAAGTTTGTGCATTTATTTTAAAAATAATTAAACCAAATATACTGAATAAAATGGCTGGAATAGCCAATGGTAATGAAGTATGAATATGATTAGCAATCAAGAGACCAATAATCCCTGCAAAGATAAACCTAAAACTGCCACCCAATGCGGATGCTAGACCTGTTTGATTCGAAAAAGGTAACATGGCACCTGCAGTTGCAGCACCCATGGTGAAAATGCCGCCCGTTCCAATGACTAACATAGGCCAAACGAAATTATTTTCAGTTAACCCAGTGTATAGATGCCAAATAAGCATCCAAATGCCACCAATCAAGCTGACGATGAACCCAGTCCTAACAGAATGGTATATACCTAAATATTTAACTAAGTTGGCACTCATTAAACTTCCCATTAAAAACGAAACACCCATAAAACAAAAATAGTAGCCATATTGAATTTCAGGGACATGTAAAACTTTTATGAGTATAACAGGGGACGTAGTACAAAAAATAAATGCATAACTCATTCCTATAGCCGAGGCAATGGCATAAGGTACAAAAGTTGGCGTTTGGATGATGCCAAGATATTGTTTGAATAGATTATGATTCCATACGGCTCTTTTGGCTTTTGGCAATGTTTCTCCGAGTAGTGGCCAATATAAAAGCAATGTAAGTGCTGGGATAAATAATAAGCATAAAAATGTTGATTCCCAACCATAATAGACATCTATAAAAGAACCAATAAAGGGAGCAAATAAAGGAGAGAATGAAATCACACCATTCAAATAACAATAAGCGATTGCAAGCTCAGTATCACAGTAGAGATCTCTTGCAATGGCATTGCCTAACATTAATAAGCCACTGGCACCCATGGCTTGAATAACTCTGCCAATAATTAACATTGATATGACAGGGGCGTATGCACATATCAAACAACCACAGGTAAATAAGAAAGCACATACCAATGTGGTTTTTAAGCGACCAAAGGTATCTGATAATGGGCCAATGATTAATTGAATTAAACCACTTGTGACCATGAATAAGTTGAGTGTTGACTGCATAATTGCATCAGATGTATGAAAAAATTGAGTGATTTTAGGGACAGCAGGCACATATATGTCCATGCCAAAAGGCAATGCAAGCATCAATGGAATTAATGCAATTAAAGCGATGGGTAAACGAACCGGTTTCATATTTGTAGTACTCTTTATACATTTAGTTTAATTTGAAAAAATTAAAAAAATATTAAGCTTACTCTAATATGTTACCTTTAAAAAGACAATCTTAATTTAATTGACTAATTCATCAATTTTTTCTGCACATATAAAATCATTTTCACTTAACCCATTAATGGCATGCGTTGTATAACAAACTTGACAACGATTGTAGCTTACAATGAGGTCAGGGTGGTGATCTTGGGTATGTGATATCCATGCAATGGCATTAACAAATGCCATGGTGTCATAGTAGTTTTTGAAATTAAATTTTCTATAAATGGTTTTAAATTTATGGTCATAATGCCATTCATTATTAATAGACTCGAGTAATTTTAAAACCTTTTTTTCATTTAATGGCTTTTCTAAGCCCTCACAAGGTTGACATTTTTTTTTAGTCATAATTTTTCCTGTTTAAAGCTCAGTTGTATAAATGGAGAAATCATCTATCCCATGCTCGCTTAATACCGACTCATCTATGAAAAACTGTCCAGTTTTAAATTCATCATTTTGAGTAATGATGTGATAAGTCGCATCTGCTACAATTTCTGGTTTTCTAGAGCCTTTAAGTAGCCCAGGCATTAAGTTTTTTATGGCTGCTGTTGAGATCGCAGTTGTTGGCCAGATTGAGTTGACAGCAATGCCATAAGGTTTGAGTTCTTTAGATAATGTTTTAGTCCAAATACTCATTAATATTTTTGCACCAACGTATCCTGAGCCCATATTTCCAAAATACTGGTCAATTAATGCTAAAGGTGGGGAATCATTAAGTATATGAGGGTGTTTAGCTTGTTTAAGTAAAGGAATTGCATATTTAGCACACAAAAAACTACCGCGCCCATTGATTTGGTGCATTAAGTCATACTGCTTTGATGTCAGTTGTTCAATGTTGAGCGTATTGATTGCACTGGCATTATTAATAAGAACATCTAGTTTCCCAAAGTTTTTTTCAATGGTATTAAATGCATCAATTATATTGTCTTCATCACGAATATCAATTTTAATAGGTAGTGCTTGACCACCCGCAGCCTCAACTGCTTTCGCAGCCGTATAAATAGTCCCTTCTAATTTGGGGTGGGGCTGATCACTTTTGCCCATAATAATAAGCGTTGCACCATCTTTAGCCGCTCTTAAGGCAGTTGCAAGGCCTATGCCTCTGGAACTTCCTGTAATGGCTATGACTTTGTTTTTTAAATCACTCATAAATATCCTTTCTACAATAGTTCTATTATAGAAGAGTTTTTATATTTCGTTTTATTTTATGGATTGAATGTAAAGTTGAAGCACTAGCATGAGTACAAAAATTAGTGTTGCGCGTTTACGCGTGATCAGATACTGCACTGGGTAGGCATCTTCTGGTATGAGTTTGAAATCGATTAGATATAAGAAAAAAAAGCCAATTAGCTGGCAGATAAAAGTATAGGTTATATCTGGTAATAAAAGGCTAGCCCATGCCAACAAAGAACAAGCAATGCTAAAAATAAGCACCCAAAGTGATCGCTCAAGCTCAATACTAATGCCCCATTGCATGCCTGCAATAAAAGACAGTATAACCGCACCATAGTAAACCATCCATTGTGACCATGGACCTGGTATATATAAAGACAATATGTTTAATAAAACCAGAGGAATTAATCCTGCGTAGGTTAGTAATCTAATGATGTTGGTGACTGGATCCATAGAATTAGCATAGATTGGATTTCTAAAATTGGCAAATTTTAACTTTTTTTAGATTTTAAGTGTGAATAAGCATTGAGTGCTCTGTCTCTAGAAGAAGTTAAATCTATGATTGGATTAGGGTAATTTTCACCAAGTTTCACATTAGCCTGATCTAAAACATCCTTGGGTGTAAGCCACGGTTGAAAGCAATGTGGCGCGGGTAGTTCAGCCAGTTCTGGGACCCACTGATGAATGAACGCACCATCTTTGTCAAACTTTTGTGATTGAAGTATAGGATTGAATATCCGGAAATAGGGTGCGGCATCTGCACCACAGCCTGCAATCCATTGCCAGCCAGCACTATTGTTTGCGATGTCTGCATCAAACAAACAGTCCCAAAACCAATCTTGTCCATGGTGCCAATGAAGTGTTAAATTTTTAACAAGAAAAGACCCAACAACCATTCGTAGGCGATTATGCATATAGCCTGTTGCGTATAATTGACGCATGGCTGCATCTACAATAGGGTAGCCAGTTTGACCTTGTTGCCAAGCTTTTAATAATGCATCATCTTCATGCCATGGAAAATGATCGAAGTTTGGATTTAAGTTTTCTTTGATTATTTTGGGGAAGTGATGTAATAAATAGTATGAAAATTCTCGCCAACCCAGTTCACTTTTAAAATGATCAAGGTCTTTTGAGGGAATATTTGTCAATGTATTAAGCTGCGCCCAAACTGTAGGCACTGAAATCATACCCCATTTTAGAAACGGAGATAATTTCGATGTATGTCCTTGACTGGGAAAGTCTCTCTGTATTTTATAACCTTCTAATTTATGTTCAATAAAAGTATTGAGTCTATTATGGGCACCTTGTTCCGAAATATCCCAGTATTGGATAATCTCTTTTCCCCAAGGAAGTTTAGATTTAAGGGATAACTCATCTAAATGACATCCTTCCTCTATAAGTGTTAATTTGTCTGGAATGATGTGGGGAAGTGGCTGTCTAGGTAACGGTCCAAACTGTAAACAGCCTTTGCGGTAGAAAGGTGTAAAAACACGATAAGGTGTCCCATCACTTTTATGAATCTCTTCTGGATGCCATAATAAGGTGCCGTTAAAACTATGAAATTTTTCAAAACCGATGCTTTGTTTTAAAGCTTCTTGTAAAGCGATACCATATGGATCAAATCGTTCATGACAAAAGAGGTTATTGATTTGGTGCTTGGCCATTAACTCAGGTAATAATTTTTTAGGATCCCCTTCGAGAAAGCAGATCTTTTTTTGTAGTTGTTGGTTTAAGTCAGTGAGTGCATGGTGTAACCATATTTTTGAAGCTCCTCCCAACTGGTTGGGATCCTTGCTATCCAAAATGTAAACAGGAATAACCTCACCTATGGCGTTTGCTTCGGTGAGTGGTTGATGATCGCCACACCTTAAATCTTCATGAAATAGAACAATTGATTTAGCCATATGTGTTTCCTCATTATATATTTATTATAACAGGTTCATATGGCTAGTATAAATCATTTGAAGTTATGCTTTAACAGAAATGAATGGTATGGGTGATGGACTCTTATAGATCTCTTTTGTATATGCTTCAATGGGTGTAGCAGGTCTGATCTCAGCTAATGACTCAATGCCATAAAGGGGATCGTCGCCAAAAGGCATAAACAACGCAGTATCGCTATTGACCTCTTTGTCAATACAATCATTGATGGATAAAATCATCCAAGAAATAAATTGATTGGCATATTCTTGGCATAACGTATCAATCTCTTGAAGCTGTCCGTTAATTTTTTCGCTGTTTTTATCAGAATCTTGAATGCATTTGATCATTTCAGGCATCCACTCAACGGCTCTACATTCTTCAAAATCAATATCCTCAATTGGATTCATTGCTAATATTTGTGCTCTATGATTCAATGAAGACAAATCAATGGCTAGTAGTCCTTTAACGAATTTGAGTTGTTCGATATGCCTAAAATCAATTCTAGTTTCTCTACCATCCACCTCATAAGTTGAATTTTGAAACAAAGATGTGTTGACAACATAACTTTGATAAAGAATGGCTAATAACTTTAATTGTTTATTGGCGTCATTGGCATGAAAAATTGGAAAAAGCTTTTCAAGCTCATTGGCCAATTCGAATAAATGAGTTTCATGCGTTTTGGAGATGATGTTATCATTATACTCAAGTCTTTTAACTTTAGATTTAATAGGGTCTAATGTATTGAAAGATTTGTTGAAAACATCACTGATGTTTGATGCAAACGTGTCTAAGCTGGTGCTAAATTCAATCATATCCTCTGCAATGAACATTTTCTCATTAAATATACGCTGAATGTAGGGATTAGTCGTAAGTCTATCAAATCGTTGTTCAAGTTGGTTTAAAAGCTCATTTGGCTTAATTGTTGGATTGTCTAAAACAATGTCTTGAATAGTTTGAGTCAATGCTTTAGCAATTTTAGGTGCTAAATTTTTAGCTTCTATCATTAAAATGTATTTACTATGTACGCGAGGCCCTATGCTGTTTTTAATAGAATCGAACATAGAGGTTGCAACAGTCGAAGGACTGGTTGATCTTAATTTCATGGTTTCTCTCTTTTATATTATTTTTATTATTTTCTATTATGCATTAAAAACAATTAAAAATCAATGATATATTATTTGTTGATTGAGAATCGCCAAAATTTATCTAATCCTTTTGTGATCCCAATCCGTGGTGATTGAGTGATTCGATCTTCTGAAATTATAATGCCTTGTTCAATCATGAATTCATTGCATTGACACAAGTCTTTACCATTATCAGACATTGTTATACCCAGTGCTTTGGTTAGTTTACCAGGGCCATCCAAGTTTTTTTGCTTGGTTTTAAGGCCTCTAATGAAAACACTGCCGGGTATTCCTTTGGGTGAAGTTGTGATATTGAGACATAGGTGCATGCCATAAATGAGATAAATGTAGGCATGGCATGGTTGACCAAACATGGGTGCATTTCTTTTTGTGAAACCCTTAAACGCATGTGATGCTGGATCATTTGCGCCTGCATAAGCTTCTGTTTCTGTAATAATGGCTGTGTGGTGCTTATAAACTAATTGGCAGCCAAGAAGTTTTCGTGCAACAACGTGGCTATCTTTTACGTAAAAGTCACGTTGATACATTCATTAATTATGCAAAATTCATTTTAAAAGGCTTTTTGCTAGATCTTTTTTTATCAGAACCTTCTGATCTATTGGAGCTAGGTTTGTCTTTAGACCAAGATCTTTTTTTATCAGAACCTTCTGATCTATTGAAGCTAGGCTTGTCTTTAGACCAAGGTCTTTTTTTATCGGAACCTTCTGATCTATTGAAGCTAGGCTTGTCTTTAGACC
>JAQWRO010000090.1 GCA_029243665.1 Gammaproteobacteria bacterium | reverse complement strand
GTACTTGTAGCTCCATCACCAAACATACCATTAAAAAATTTAGTATGAAACAAAAAACTTCTTAAGATTGCTACTGAAAAAATCACATAAAAAAACACATATTTTTTTTCTTCAAATATATTAAATAGATAATTGTTACTATAACTGACTGCGCTCATCATAATGATGGTTACAAACCAAACAAATGATGCTAAACAAATAACTTCGATAAAATGAATGAACTTCATGGAAGTGTATTCTGATTTGTGATCAGTATCATCTTGCTTAGCTGCATTTAACTTATCTTTAAGGTTTATATTTGCCATGAGTTATATACTTCCATTTAAATATTTAGGTGTTTATAGGCTTAAATCACAAACTTGTCAATATTTGTTTATCTTAAGAGAAAATTTACATTAGACAATGTTACAATGATTAGGCGTATCAGTGTATTTACTACACAAGCGATACATGTTTTCTTCTAACATAACATCTACTAATACACTGTTAAATTGATTAATATATTCAGCTTTTAATTTTGGAGAAATTAAAATTTTGTATGATTCATAGCCTATAGGTGATTCGGAAATCACAAACTTATCAATATTTTTATAATTATATGAATGAATAACACTTTCAGGAATAGCTGCGTAATAAATACTTTCAGTCATTATACTAGAAAAAACTTCTTTTATTGACTTATATCCATGTGCGTTAGCATCAATATTATTGATTAAAACTTTATGAGAATGATGGGCAGAAACATAAGCTACTTCTTGATTTTTAATTTTTTCTAAATCCAATGATCTTAGGGTTTTATCAGTTGAGCTAAGTATTATAGTAGACGTTACAACAGATGTTATAACAGTAACCAAAAAGAGAGAGATAATCATCCATGCACCATAAAAAAAGCGTGCAGCATTGGTAACAGGCTCATATACCAAATCTCTTAGAAAACATGCTGTAATGGTAAAAAATGTAAATGAAAATGCTTCTCTTCTAGTGCAATCTTTCATTTGTGGATGTTTCTTAGATTCTAAGATATAAATAATAACCGTAAATAGAATAATAAGTCCTAGACTGTATGATAAAGCTTTTTTTAATAGATCATTCCAAATCAAATGAAATAAACCGCCCATACTTAAATGTTTCTTTTTAGCAACAAGGAGAATCGGATCATCGTAAATTGAGATTCCAACACCAATATCATGTGAATTTATATCCGCATTTGAGTATTCTCCTAGTAAGAAATCTAATTGATTGTTTTTAAACTGTTCTTCACCAACTAATTCATCATTAAAAGGTACCCAAGAAACAGTCTTTTCATAATTTGGGTCTATTTTAAATAAAACCTTACGAATCAAATCAGGCATAATGCCATCGGCTTTTTGATTGTTCTCAAATGAAATTGGTTGATCGTGTGTTATATATCCAATTCTAATTTTGTCTTGTGCACAAACAAATTGAGATAAAAGTAAAACGAAAAAAAATGCAATGGTTCTTTTAGACATTCGTACTCCTTTAGCTAAATCTTTTTGATTATAAATTATTTAAATAAATAAATGAAGTTTTATAGGCATAAATAATTAAAATATGCCATATATTGTAATTATTTTTTGTTAATCAAATTGTTAACTTGCGTGATTAAAAGATTATGCTTATATTGTTAATTATGTATTACGTTCATCATCTTAACCCAGTTGCATTGTCACTAGGTCCCATGAGCATTAGATGGTACGGACTTGCTTATCTTGTTGGTATCTTATGCTCATTCTACATTATTAAACTTATTAAGAAAGATATCTTAACCGATCAACAATTAGAATCCATGGCACAATATAGTGTCATGGGCATCATTTTAGGTGGTAGATTAGGCTATTGTTTATTTTACAATTTTTCATTCTATCTACACAACCCATTGGAAGTATTCATGGTTTGGCATGGTGGCATGTCATTTCATGGTGGTTTATTGGGCGTTATTTGTGCCAATTATATATTTGCTATAAAAGAAAATTTATCTTTATTTAATCTGACAGACTTAATTGCTTATGGTATGCCAGCAGGCTTGTTTTTTGGAAGAATTGCAAACTTTATTAATGGTGAACTGGTTGGAAGAGTTTGTTCTGAGGGTTTTTGTGTGATATTTCCAAATTATGATTTGCAGCCGAGATATCCTAGTCAAATTTATGAAGCGATTGGTGAAGGTTTGATCTTAGGTGTTTTATTATTTATTTTAAGAAAACGAATACATCAAACAGGTTGTATTTCAGCAGTTTTTTTAATGTATTATGGTTTTATTCGTTTAATGCTTGAGCAATTCCGTGAACCTGACATTCAATTAGGTTACTTATTATTTGGCCTTACGATGGGACAATGCTTGTCTTTTATTATGTTATTTGCTGGCTTTTACCTATTAAGCATCATTTTTAAAAGCCCTAAGAATAGTTATGGTTTATAATGATTTGCTAACCTTAATTTTAATAGGTTTTTTTTCAGGAAGTTTAGTTGGCCTTTTAAGTATTGGTGGGGGAATTGTTATAGTTCCTATGCTACATGTTATCTATCCAGATATACCGATTCAGGATATTGTAATAATAAGTTTACATCAAATCTTTTTCAGTTCACTCACTACATATATCACCCATAGAAGCAAACAAAAAAATACAAAGAAAAATATTTATTGGCTGTTTTTACATTTTAGTAGTTTAATCATAGCTGCCTATGTTCTTCACCTACTTTCAGAAGGACTCATTAGTATCCTTTTTATATCATTTATAATAATAAGTTTAATTATTAGAGTTTTAAACATATTAGAAATTCATGTGAAACCGTTTAATTATTATAACGAAACCATGACAACCACCTGCGCAACCTTCGGATCGCTGATTGGACTTGGTGGTTCACTCCTTTTATATCCAACTCTGCGCTTATCCAATCAACCCTATAAAAAGGTTTTAAAAGAGTGTGCATTTAGCAGTCTATCAGTTGGGTTACTAGGTACAATATTCCATGATTTGTTATTTCTACTAAATATCAATCAAGAATTTCCATGGGCAATGATGATTGTTTTAACAATATCTTCTATCATAACTGCAAGAATCGCATCCCTAAAAACATATTCATTAAATCAAACTATTATTGACAACATTAGTTTTATACTTAGCGTCGTTATTATTATTGTGTATTGTTACTACCTTTAAAAAGCAATAATTGTTTTACCAAATAATTTCTAAAATTAGTAATGCCAATTTGTTTTGTAGCAGAAATATAACTACAATCAATGTCAGCAAAGAAAGGCATATTTAAACTTTGAACATCAATACGATCAATTTTATTAAACAAATAATACCTTGGAATATCTTTGGTGTTTAGATCTGATAAAATTTTCTCAATGGTTTCAATTTGATTCTTATAATTAGGATCACTGACATCGATTACAATACATAATAAATTTGCAAGACAAATTTCTGATAATGTTGCTTTAAATGCAGATAAAAGTGGATCAGGCAAGTGTTCAATAAAACCAACCGTATCGGTTAATACTAGTTTGTGTTTATCAATTGATAAACTAGCTGACAAAGGATCTAATGTTGCAAAAAAGCGATCATCATGATAACAAGCTTTTTTAGTTAACAACTCGAACAAAGTAGACTTTCCAGCGTTGGTATAACCAATCAAATTAACTGAAAATATTTCTTTTCTATTTTTTAACGTAGTTTCTCTATGTTTCTGAAATTTATTGAGTTTTATTTTGCATCGATTGATTCTAGTTGCTAACAATCTCTTATCAATTTCAAGCTGAGTTTCACCTGGACCACCTCTTAAGCCAACACCACCCCTTTGCCTTTCTAAATGTGTCCAACCACGAACTAAGCGTGTGCTTAAATATGCAAGTTTTGCTAATTCAACTTGTAATTTTCCTTCATAAGAATGTGCACGCTGAGAAAATAATTCAAGTAT
>JAQWRO010000087.1 GCA_029243665.1 Gammaproteobacteria bacterium | reverse complement strand
TAATGATATTTTTTTTATATGATTACGTAAGCTAGACGAGGACCTTAGTTTCTTTTCCATGCTTTCAGGATTATCCATCATCTGCTTAAGCACGCTATCGATCATGTGAATTTTTGCTTCTTTTGTTTCAATTTTATTAAGCATGGAAATCAGTGTGTTAGCATCGGTATCAGGGTGCCGATTAGGATTAAACCCTTCAATAAAAATCCTAAAAGTTCCAACGATTAAAACAGAAACAGCCCATAAAACATTAATAGCAATAACAACTGATATGATAGGAATTGTATAAGGGAAGAGTTCAAATGTAAGGCCATTTAGATTAGAAAAAAAACCGTCCCATACTGTTAAACTCCATAAATAGGCACTCAAAAACCAATAAGCCTCCAACAAGACATTACGGTTATGTTCGGGAATAAAAAGCATCGTCATTAAACAAAAAGAAGGATGAGATTGGGTTTTGGCTTGAATGATGCGATTGATTAGCCTCTTATTAATAGGGGAGTCATTAAGCACTTTTAATAAAATGTCGTTTGTAAGATATTGATTAAACACCTCATCACTTAACGATAATGCATAATTGTTAATTGACACATTTTTAGCAAACAGTAAGTGTATTAGCTCAGACTTGATCTGACAGTTACCCATTTTAAATTAGGTGTCTGTTAGGTTAGATTTGAGCTAGATTTTTTTCTATCCAAATCTTTTTACCATCAAGTAAAGTTTCCTGTGGTGTTCTTCCACAGCACATCTTGCCCTGATGAGTTCGGTCATTATTATAATATTTTATCCAGTCGTCCAGATCTTTTTGTAATTCCTCCAATGTTGAATATATTTTTTTCCTAAATGTTATTTGGAAAAACTCGTTTAAAATTGTTTTATGAAAACGCTCACAAATACCATTGGTTTGTGGAGACATTGCTTTTGTCTTGGTGTGATCAATATCATTAATTGCCAAATAAAGCTGATAATCATGTTGTTCTACGCGCCCACAGTACTCTGTTCCTCTGTCAGTTAATATCCGTAACATGGGGAGCTGGTGTTCTTTAAAATAAGGTAATACTTTATCGTTAAGGATATCAGCGGCAGTGATTGGAGTCTTGGTCGTATAAAGCTTTGCAAAGGCAATTTTGCTATAAGTATCAACAAAGGTTTGCTGATAAATACGGCCTACACCTTTAAGGTTACCGACATAAAAAGTATCTTGACTACCAAGATATCCAGGATGAGCTGTTTCTATCTCACCACAAGCCTCATCATCATGCTTTTTCTTCTCTAATGCTGCTATTTGAGACTCACTTAGAATAATTCCTTCAGTTGCCACTTTATTTTCTAGCGCTTTTAACCTTTGTTTAAAATTAGCCAAGCTATTGCGTAACCAGATAGAACGAACACCACTTCCCGAAACAAATATCCCTTTTTTACGTAGTTCATTACTGGTTCTATGTTGCCCAAATGCTGGAAAATCTATTGCAAAAGCTATGACAGCTTCTTCAGTTGCTAAATCAACTCTATTTTTTACATTAGGTACTCTGCGATTTTGATTTAGCAATGCTTCAACACCACCTTTTTCTACAGATTCTTGATACCGATAAAATGTATCACGAGATACACCCATTACCTTGCATGCTTTTGACACATTGCCTAGTTCTTCCGCTAAATTTAATAATCCTGCTTTGTGTTTAATGATTGGATTGTTAGTATGTAACATAGAGAGTTCCTCTTCGTTTGATTTTAAGATTCGACACCTTTATCAAAACGGGTAACTCTCTACTTTGCAAGCCAAAGTGTCAGATTAAGTCGTGACTAATACACAGTAAGCGTTCAAACACCTCCTGGTGAGATGAATAAGACCTTTTTTTGTTTTCAAATGAATACATCACACTTTTCTCAATCAGGCATTTTGTGATCCCTTCCCTTATATCACCGTTTTGAAGAGAATAATTTTGATACCACTCATCAGAATAATTGTCCCAAACAGGAGGGCCACATTTTTGCATGTGACTACCTGTAATTGCTAAATAAATAGCCGTATATCCCGCTTTAGTTTCTACAGAAAGGTCAATGCTTTTTGGTTTATAAGAAACTGAGCAAAATCATCGCTATTAATTTGGAGCGCTACCATTAAAGCGGTAGTACCATTCCTATCTTTTTGATTAATATCAGCACCCATCTCTAAGGCTAACTTAGCTATTTAAACTCCCTATTTTTCACATAAATTAAACAATTTTCTTTTTTTATATCTTCTTTTTGTGACGGTTTCGCTTTGTTCTCGGTTGGTTTTTTATTGTTGTGAGAATAATATGATGTTTCTTGAGCAGAACTTGTGGGGGGAGATGCTTTGGGCTTGGGGGCTTGCTCTTTACTTAAAGGATCCGTTGTAAAAATGGCATTTTGCTCTGACTTTGAGGCAATCAAAAAATCATGAGCATGGTTAGCTTCCTTAAACTTGTCTTCAAGACCGCTATTTTTGTCTGGATGATAAAGAAGTGCTTTTTTTCTATAAGCTTTATCAATCTCTTTAATTCTTTGTTCGTCATTCAATGATAATACGCTCATATTTAAGCATAAAATTTCTAATTGTTTTATTTGGTAGTCTTCAAAATTCATCGTCAAGCCCTGAAATAAGATTAAATGACTAATTATAGGTCATAACAACTGTTTTTTAACATGTGTAGCTCAAAAAAAATTCATTTTGGGTGTGGTATAACATAGGGCATATATGAATCTTAATTCAATTTACATTCAAAAATGACGATGTAGAGTAATCAGCCAGAGCAGCTGGCTAGCTACTAAAAATGTTACTAAGTTGTTACCTATGGTTCTATCCTGCTTCACATGTTTGATAAGCGATCAAATAGATCATAATTGTTCAACAGAACAAACAGGAGAGTAATGATGAAACATATTTCAACTTATTTTTTTAGCTTTGCAGTAGCAATGGTTATGACATTCATGACTTCTAATATGGCATTCGCAAATGATTATGCTGCGGATATTGCTGACTATGCAAAATTGGCTAACGAAGGCAATGTGAAAGCACAAACAAAATTGGGATCGATATATCTATATGGTGTTGTCGTTTCGTTTTCTTATTTTTGTTTTCGTTGCAGGCGAAGTTGGTTTCGACTTCCTCCGTTCCTGCACTGTTGCAGCCGCTGTTGGTCTCGATACCCCCCTTTCCTGCACGGCCGTTGGCCGAGTGTCCTCAAACAGTCATGGACCCGCAA
>JAQWRO010000074.1 GCA_029243665.1 Gammaproteobacteria bacterium | reverse complement strand
TTTCCAATCACATATATTAAAAATATTTTTAATACGTCAAAAATAAATGTAGCAACGCCAAATTTCCAGCCATGCAGTCGCCACATATTTGTTGCGCCAATATTATTAGAGCCTGCAAGTCTGGGATCACATATATTATAAACCTTACTAATGAGTACTCCGGACTGAATGCATCCTAAAAGATATGCTGTTAAAAAGATCATTATTTGAAATTAACATATAATTTATAGGTTTTGCAAATTAATAAAGTGCATTAATGCTTGTTTTTTACTATATTATTAGTATGAAAGAAAAAAAGTTTATTTGGTTAGATTTAGAGATGACTGGTTTAAACCCAGGTGATCATCATATTGTAGAAATTGCAAGCATCATTACAGATGATCAGTTTAAAGTTATAGATGAAGGACCAAACTTGGTTATTCACCAACCTGAAGCTGTTTTATCAGGTTGTGATCATGTTGCAAAAAAAATGCATCAAAAATCTGGTTTATGGGATAAAATTCCACAAAGTATGGTTTCTTTAGAGGAGGCTTCTGATAAAACATTAGCATTCTTTAAAAAGCATTTAAAAGCAAAAGATTCACCTATGTGTGGCAATACAATATCACAAGACCGTCGTTTTTTACTTAAGTATATGCCTGAAGTTGAAGATTTCTTTCATTATAGGCATTTAGATGTTTCATCCTTTAAAATTATGTATGATTCACTTTATCCTCATTCAGATTCATTTTCTTATGAGAAAAAAAATAACCACAGAGCTAGGGATGATGTATATGAATCTGTAGCAGAATTAAACTTTTATATGAAATATATGTTAATACCTAATTGATGTACCAAGTATTATCAACAGAACAAACCTATTTGCTTGAAAAAAATATTTTAAATACATATCAAATGTCTGTTGAATCTCTTATGAATGAAGCAGGCCAAGCTGCTTGGAATCAAATGGTTAATATTTATGGTGCAATTCCAAACAATATGTGTGTTTTTGTAGGATCTGGTAATAATGGTTGTGATGCATTGTTGTTAGCTTTTCATGCAATGCATGCTGGTGTTTTAGTAGATGTTGTACAAGTTTCTCCAGTTAAATCCACTTATCTTACTAATCTTTATGCTAATCATTCGCATTTAAATAGTGTATTAACAAGTGAATTTAAAGATACATACGATGTGATTGTGGATGGTGTCTTAGGCTTAGGTTATATACAGAAAAATGATGATATAATTGATAATTGGATTAAATTGTTTAATGATATGCATGGTTATAAAGTAGCCATTGATATCCCCTCAGGAATTGACGCAAACAGTGGTTTTTCTAAACAATTTTGTAGCGTAGACCTTACGATAACTTTTTTTGCACCTAAAATCGGGCATTTTTTCAGTGTTGGTAAGTCTGCGCAAAAGAAATTATCAGTTGCTTTAAGACATTATTATCAACCTTTAGGTTATGATGTGATTCGTTATGTAAGCTTACCTTCTAAGCCAGCGTACGTTCATAAATATGAATGTGGCAATGTATGTGTTATCGGTGGTTCAGATGGTATGGAAGGTGCAGGCTTTCTTTCAGCTTTAGCAGCATTAAGAGTTGGAGCAGGGTTGTCAAAATATCATTATTTAAGTTCAAATCACATAAGTTTTGACCCATCTCTCATGGCATGTAATTATAAGAAAGAAAATATACCATCATATATTCAAAAACACACTGTTTGTGTCATAGGACCTGGTTTAAACAAATATGATGCTAAATTAGTTTTAGATCAATTGATTCATAAAGATTTAACCTTGATATTAGATGCAGGGGCATTTATGGTCTTGCCTACATCATTTGATTTTAATAATAGATGTGTGTTGACCCCACATGTGGGAGAAGCAGCAAAATTATTAGGGGTATCTAATGACTATGTTATATCAAATCCTATTGATTCGGCTTTGAAGCTTAATAAACTTTTTCAAACACCAATTGTTTTAAAATCATCATCAACAGTGCTTGTTTTTAATAGTGAGGTATCATTGGTTGTAGATGGCTGCTCATTGCTCGCAACTGCGGGTAGTGGAGATGTTCTTACTGGAATTATTGCAGGTTATATTGCAAGATATGGTTTTACGAAACAAGCAATTGAGCAAGCAGTTTATAAGCATGCAGCGTTATGCTCATATAAAAAAAATAAATCTCTAATTGCCAGTGATTTAGTTAAGAGGTTATAAATGTCGAATATTGTTCATTTAAAGGATTTACAAGAGTGGGCTGAAGAACACAAAAATTTTTTTTTATACGGTGATATTGTTGCTGTTAATGGACAGATGGGTTTTGGTAAAACTACATTAATTCGTCATTTGATTAGTGCCTATGGTTCAAATTTGGAAGCGACTAGTCCAACATTTGCTTTAATGGATGTACATGCGATGAATGGTGAAAAAACAATCTTGCATATCGATGCATATCGGTTAAAAGATGAATCCGAAGCATTAGGTCTGGGCATAGATATTTACGATCCAACAACAACACTCATTTTTATTGAATGGTCTCAAAATATACCTGAATATATTTTGAGACCAAATAAAGTTATAGAAATTTCTCTATCGAATAAGGATGACGTAAGAAAAATAAATTATTTTTCTGTTTGAGTTCTTTGTTTGTTGTAATTTTGTTTACGTCTTCTGTTTTGCATGTTTCTATTTCTTGAGTGGTTTTTGTGTTGATTATGTTTTCGTGCATGATGCTGCTTTTTATCAGCATCTTTCTTTTCATCATCTTTCTTAAACAGATTTTTAAATAATCTACTTACAAGACCAGACTCACTAGGTGCAGGTTTCTTGTAAAGATCTCTTTGAACTGCAGCTGGTTGCTGATAACGTTTTCTATTTCTACTTTCTAAATCTACATTTGCCATCTGCTTTTGTTCATAGCTATGTCCTTGTATTCTATTAGCACTTTTAACAACTTTAAGCTCATGTTTTTCCATATCAAAATTGCTATTTGGAATAATTTGAATGTCTGTTTGGTATTCATTCTGTATACGTTGAATAATATCGCGACATTCATTTAATAAATACGTCCCAACATTAACAGATGTCTGAAGTTGTATAATAGTTGTTAGTGAATCAGCAGCTGTTGACTCGACAATTCTCATTAATAAAAAGCAGTAATTTTCTAATTGACACTCACTTTTAACTGTCATAACCGTATGATTACTAGATTTTAGTCTTTGTCTCAACAGTGATAAACAACCTGTTAGAGGCGAGATGCTTTCAATTTTGATTTTCGCTCTATCACAATATAGTTTCTTTTTAGCATGTTCTTCAACTTTGATTCTATTTTTTTTGTCAAGCATGTCTATAAAATCAATCACAACGATACCACCAATATCTCTTAATCTTAATTGAGTAGACAATACATCAATCGCTTCCATATTTGTGTGAAGTGCTGTTGATTCAATGTCATCTCCTTTAGTTGATTTCGCTGAGTTAACATCAATTGCTGTTAATGCTTCTGTTGTATCAATGATGATTGCGCCACCTGAAGGAAGTTTAACTTGTCGATTGAAAATAGTTTTTATTTGGTCCTCAATACCATGTGCATCAAATAATGGTTTTGCATCTTCATGCAATTCTAACTTATCAGTTAATCCAGGCCGTGCAATGTTTAGAAAACGTTTAACTCCATCAAAACCTTCTTGAGAATCGATAATAATTTTTTCAGTTTCCTGTTTTAAATTATCACGTAAAACTCTTGTTAATGTGTCGGATTCTTGATGTATTAGAAAAGGTGTAGGGTGATTTTCACTTGCTTCTTTGACGTGTTTCCAGTGGTTTTCAAGGGCTTGATAGTCCCATTGAATGTCATTGAAGTTTTTACCTATCCCTGCAGTCCTAACGATCACACCAACGCCTTCTGGTATATTTAAATCTGAAAGTATTTGCTTCATTTCACTACGTTCTTTTTGATCAGCTTGTTTGCTGATAGCGGTTGATTTATTGCTATATGGCATATAAACCAAATAAGTCCCTGCGACTGATAGATATGTTGTTAAAGCAGCTCCTTTTTCACCTCGTTCGTCTTTTTCAACTTGAACAAGTAATGTTTGTCCAATAGAAAGTGAGGAGGGGTCGTATTTGCCTTCTTCGTTTCTTTTTAAATAATCAGAATTAATTTCTTTAAAAGGTAAAAATCCGTTCCTATTTTCACCATAATCAACAAAAACAGCGTTTAGACTTGTTTCAATTTTTAAAATTCTTGCATTATAAATATTGCCTTTTAATCTATCATTGTTTGCATAATCAATTTCTATATCAATTAATTTGTTTTGTGCTATTGTAGCAATCCGCAGCTCTTCTGGCCAGCGAGTGTTTATTAGTATCATTCCCATTTTTGCTCTCTTCAATAAAAGTTAAGGGTTGTTAAATTCATGTTATGGTTGTATTCAACGAAGAATTACATGAAGCTAAAAAAATTCTATTTATTATGATATACTAATTTACGTTTAATGTGAACGTTTCTTGAGATTTTTAAAAATTTATGTACGACTTAATTATTACAGAAGATCATGCGACCAGAAGACTG
>JAQWRO010000075.1 GCA_029243665.1 Gammaproteobacteria bacterium | reverse complement strand
AATTTTTCTATACGCTTATCTGAACAATTTTTATCATCACAAGTTTCTCGGTATTTAAGCAATAATGGCGCTGAACCATTATTTTTAATGGATAAATTACCACCATTTTGTATGACTGTTGGTTTTAGGCCTTGAGTATTTTTTGGTGCGATCATGACTCTAACTTTTTGAACTGCTTCTATATCAAACTGAATGGTTGTTTGATTTATTTTTCCTTTTATCGTTTTTACTGCATCTGAGGAATGATCCTTAGCCCAAGCATTGAACATAATTGACTTATCTGGTAAATCACCACGCCAAAAAATAAAGATATTACGTTTTTGACCTGGATCTAATAGAAATTTTGAATTGGAAAACCGTAGATTACTTTTTTCAGGTTGTTCTTTTATAATCTTTGGATTTAAACAATAAACAATGTTTTTAGCATCACAATGATATAGTTCGTTTTCCATGGAAACGAACGCACGTTTATCGCCATTATTCAAAATAGTTAATTGTACCTGTGGTTTTTGGGTGGATATTACTGACAAATCAGGTGACGATACCACTAAAGCAAAAGAAACATTTAAAAAACATAAAGCTATAATCCATTTTTTCACAAGATACCCCTATAATTGTTCAAGCCAACTATTTACAATTGTAACTTTTTATAAACTTTATGGCTAGTCATCATTCGTCTCTATGACAAAATTTATGGCATCAGAATAGTTCCCAGCAAAATTATCACGTAAATGCTCGCCCGGCGCTAAGACCAAACTACAAAATGGTTTTGCTCTATCTGTAACATTTTCAGGTTGATTCACATCATAAATCAATGTTTTAACGTTTGGCCCTAGATTAATCTGTCCAGATGAAATCACGGTAAAACCTGCATTCACTGTTTGATAAGCATCACAAATGATGCGGTAGCGAATTTCATTTGCTTGTACAGGTCTAGAGCCAGCTTTTAATATGCCATAGCGGGAAGTAGCGTAAATTTTGTAACCTTTCGCTGAATTATTTGAAATTTCTAAACGTATAAATTGTTTACCATTGAATTGATATCGACCATTGGCAGAATTATGAATCTTGATACCATTGTGGTTGTTAACAGATAATGATTCAATTAAATCAATATCATCAGAATGAAAATCTGTGATGCTTGCCATAACTTGACATGACAGTATAAAAAAAAATATTCTTTTCAAAGTGTACAAAATTTTTTCGTCCTTAAAAAAATGCTACCAAGTAAAACTCAGTAGCATCTTAAATATTATCATCTTTAAATTTATTTGGCTGCAATTGCAACTGTAAATGATTCACTGTATGTACCATTAAGAAGCTCAGCAACAGTTTCACCAGAACCTAAACCAATATCACAGTCTGGTGCTTGTGTACCACCATTTGCAGCAGATGAGTTTACAACAGTATTTGCCGTTGGATTGGAAATATTATAAACTGTAATCGCAGTTGTACCACTAACAGCTGTTGCCGAATATGCCACACTAGGGTCATCACCGTTAACATAAGTAAAATTATCACATGCTAAAGTGTAGAAAACTTTACCACCATCAGTTGTATTAGAACCTAATTGCAAAAAACCATCATCTGGTGTAACAGTGACTGTATAGCCAGCTGGAGTATTATTAGCAAATTCAATTTCAAAAGCATCAGCACCATTGAACACACCTGCGCTATCAATGCCAGTAGGTGTAATAGATATTGATCCCGCATTAATCGCAATAGAATTTACGGCCGCTACAGAGCCCGATGTTTCAGCTGTACCACCAAACGACAATGGCATCAATAGCGATGAAGCCAACGTGTATTTTAAAAATTTATATTTCGTACCCATTTTCATTACTCCTGAAAATATATTTTTTGTATTCTCACTATTTATTATAACATAATCTCAGCATTCAGGGGTGTTTTAAGCCATAAAAACACTCTAAAAAGACAGTTTTTTTCCTTTTTTTTCATTAATTTAGGTTCTTTTTTAAAAAAACTTAAAAAAGCACTTAAAAAGCGCTTTTTTTGATAAATCACGGCATTCCATGACAAATGACTGCCAAGTCTAAACAAACATTTACATCACACAATTTCTTGCTTCATCGCCAACGTAAATGCTACAAATGGTATAACCTAGATTGGTGTCTTGTAGTTCCAAAATCTTTTGGTCAAAGATCGTTCTAAAAGGAAAAGACTTATTCAATACAAAAGCAAGGTTGTCATTTCTGACATTAAAATCTGATACGATTAAATTGGATTCAATGTTTGAGAATTGATTGGCATATTTAAAGATAAGCGCAAAATCTGAAACATAACCATCATACTTAGCTGTGTTTCTGGCATAAAACGCAGCAGCCTCCTCATTACTACCATTATATTCATAGATTCTTGCATTAAGCGCTCGCATTTTTTCAGCGAAAGATGAGCCTTTAACCACAACAAACATTTTTCCCGACACATCCTGAACAGTAACAAACGGATCTTTATTAGATAGCGATAAATTAAATAATGTACTGGTGATGCTACCAATAAGGATTGCTTTCAGAATCAAGCTAATCACTATAAGAGTAACAAACGTTAGCTTCTTGAATTTGGTTTCTAAAACAACACCTAATAAACTCACACATGTATCGTAGAAAATTGATGTATATGGCCTGACATCAACTTTGGGTTGAACACTCCATAAAAACAGCGTAACGACTCCAATTATTAAAAAGACGATTAATAATATCTTAAAAATTGAATAAATCACCTTGATGACAATAATTAAAGGGTTAAGGTTTTTGGCTTTAGTTAAAATGGTTATTCGATTCAACATGAATGGTCTAGAAAAATGCACCAACGACATTCTTTCAGCTGTGGTTGAAAAGTTTCCTAACGCTAGATCATATTTTCCATTGGCGGTATCTTCTATCGCTTTCGTATAATTGGGTGGCAAATCGATAAAAACATAATGCCAGTCTTGACCTTTAGAGATATGTTTCCAATAATCGATGACAAGACCTTGATATACATCACCTTCTTTGACGACGAATGGCTCAACTAACATAAGCCCTATCTTCATAGGGTTTTCCTTAGAACCTAATCGATACTGTGCTTGATTTTTAGGTAACTCATTAGGCTTAACTTCTGCATGACTGAGACAAATACCAAAGGTAAATATTAGAAAAACAAATATTAACTTTTCCATGAATTTCATAATTAATTAATGATCCCATATATGTTAAAAAACTTAAACAACACACATAACTTATTTTTACAAATACAGAAATTTTGTTTTACTTTTTCATAAAATCAATAATTTGAGCTATTTATAAAAGAAGTTTAATACAAATCTACATCACGCAATTTTTTGCTTCATCTCCTACATACACACTACAAATAGAATAGGCTAAGTTAGAGTCCTGTAATTCCAAAATATTTGTATCAATAATTTTCTGAAAAGGAAAATCTTCATTATATGCAAAAGCAAGAATATCATTTCTTACATTATAATTTGATACTATTAAATTAGGTTCAACACTTTTAAATTGATTGGCATACCGATATGTTAATGCATAATCTGCAACATAGCCATCATACTTGATGGCATTTTTTGCGTAATACTCAGCTGCTTCCTCATCGCCACCATCAAATTCATATACTCGCGCATTAAGTGCTCGCATTTTATCTACAAAAGAAGACCCTTTTACGACAACAAACAACTTTCCAGAAATATCTTTAGCATCTGAAAAAGGCTCTTTACTTGAAAGTGATAAATTAAGTAAAGTACTTGTTACAGTACCTATGAATATTGCCTTCACAAACAAACTAAATAATAAGAGCATTAGAAAAATCGCTTTTGTAAATCTATTAACAGTAACATAACCAATCAAACTTTCAGCAGAGATTATAAAAAACTCTACTAACGTAGTGTTATCTTCATTAGATTTAAATATGCGTAAAACAAGGGCAACAAAACTAACTAACAAAAAAACTGTTAACAATATCTCTATGATCGCATAGAAAAGATTAACCGCTATAGTAAATACAGTGAGGCCATTATTCGTTGTTAAAATACTAATTTCATTCAACATAAAAGGTCTTGAATAATTTATGTAAGCTATTCTTTCAGCTGTCGTCGAAAAATTACCTAATACCAAATCATACTTACCTTTTGCAGCATCTTTTAAAGCATTTGTGTAATTTGGCGTCGTTTCTATAAACGTATAATGCCAATTTTTGTCTTTTGAAATTTGTTTCCAATAATCAATTAATAAACCATGATAAACACCATCATGTTTTGCAATAAATGGCTCTACCACCATCAATCCTACTTTAATTGGATTCTGTTCAGAACCCAGTGGATATTTAGGTTGAGCTATAGTTAAATCCCCATGGTTTGTATCAGCACTAGCAAAGCTAGTTTCAAATGAACAAATTAAACATATAAACACTAATAGATATTTCATAAAATTCCTTAACTTAAAACGTATATCACATGGTTAAAAACCAAATAAACTATAGCTTTTTTATACTAATTTTGCAATTTTAATTTATTATTTCTATTTAAAGCCAATAATTTGAGCTATAAATAAAGCATGACATTTGAAACCATTAATCCTGCCACAGGACAAACAATAAAGACCTTCCATAAGCTTTCTGACAATGAAGTCATTGAACACTTAGAAAAGGCTCATCAATCCCAATTAAAATGGGCCAGATCAACCTTGGACGACCGTAAATTTTTTCTAAATCAATTGGCAAAAAACTTATTGGCTGATGTCCCTCGACTATCCACACTAATAACCGAAGAAATGGGCAAACCCATCACTCAAGCCAAACAAGAGGTCGAAAAGTGTGCTTTGATCTGTGAGTACTATGCCAGTCATTTAGATGAATTTTTAGCGCCTAGAAATCCCAGTACCGACAACCCTAATTATTTTCAACTATGCCCTTCTGGCATTGTTTTTGCAATTATGCCTTGGAACTTTCCTTTTTGGCAGGTATTTAGAGCTGCCATCCCTAATTTAGCTTTAGGAAACGGTTTTTTATTGTCCCATGCCCCTAATGTTCTGAGTAGTGCAAAAAACATTCAGACACTTTTTCAGAAGTCTGGTCTACCAGAAGGCTTAATGCAGCACTTGATTATTGATTATGATCAAGCACCACACATCATTCAACACCCATACATTTCAGGCGTAACCTTGACTGGGAGCCAAAAAACAGGCAAGCACATTGCAACCTTAGCTGGCAACGCCCTTAAAAAAGTGGTTTTAGAATTGGGTGGCAATGATCCATATATTATATTGGATGATGCAGATTTAGACCTAGCAGCAAATACTTTGGTTAATGGTCGCTTTATGAATGCTGGCCAAGTGTGTATATCACCTAAACGCATCATTGCTACGTCAGGCATTTACGAAGCCTTTCAGGAAAAAGTCCTAGCTTTGGTCAAAAGCTATCAAACAGGTAACCCTATGGATGAACACTGTATGATGGGGCCAATGGCAAGAGATGACATTCGTCAAAACCTCCATCAACAAATCAAACAATCCATTGAAAAAGGTGCTCATTGTTTGGTCGGTGGTTACATAGAAGATAAAAATGGGTATTACTATGCCCCAACCCTACTCGCAAATGTGAAGCCAGGCATGCCAGCCTTTGATGATGAGCTTTTTGGGCCAGTGGTGAGCTTAATTCATGCTAAAAATGAACATGAGGCCATCACACTTGCAAACCAATCGTGTTATGGTCTAGGTGGCGGTATATTTACTAAGGATACTCAAAAAGCTGAGCAGATCATTGCCAACCAACTGAATGTTGGCCTTGGAAAAATAAATGGCATGGTTCGCTCAGATCCAAAACTACCCTTTGGTGGTGTAAAAGGATCTGGTTTTGGGCGCGAATGTGGACTTCAAGGGCTACAAGAGTTTGCT
>JAQWRO010000025.1 GCA_029243665.1 Gammaproteobacteria bacterium | reverse complement strand
TGATGACATTGATGGTGTTATTGACTTTTGTGGTTGTTGCCATTGCAATTCAAAAAGCAGCTGACTATATGCGTGCACACCAGTTTGCAGTCCAAGATAGATTAACTGAATTAGCACATTTTATGGATCAAACAAAATATGCTATAAAAACGGTTTGTATGCAAAATGTCCAAAAGGAAATGAATCATCGTTTTAAGCATATTGTTGAAAACCATACCACACACCAACTTAAAATAAATAAAGCTTCAGCTTTATCAGCTGGGGTTATCCATTTTATCATCACATTGCCTTTAGCTGTGTTGATATGGTTAGTTTTAGTATTTCCTAATTGGGTTTCTTCCGGAGATTTTGCTGCATTGGTTTTCGGTTTTTCAAGAATTTATGCGCCGATGAAGCGTATCAGTCGTATGAATGTAGAGCTTCAAGCAACCATTGCTGCAGGTGATTCATTGTTTGCATGGTTTGATGTGAAACCTGAAAGAAGAAATGGCAAGAAATTGACTAATCAATCCTCGCCAAGCATTGTTATGGATGACGTCAGTGTTGTTCGTTCAGGAAAAGCTATTTTAAAAGAATGTAATGTAACCATTGACTCAGGTGGTATAACAGCTTTTGCTGGAGAAACTGCAAGTGGTAAAACAACTTTATTGCAAGTCATTGCAGGATTAATTGAGCCTGATCATGGTGATTTTCGTCTGGATGATGTTTCTATCAAAGATATTTATTTACCAAGTTGGCGAAATCAAATAGGCTTTGTTGATCAATCATTACCGTTGTTTAATTTATCTATCGCTGAAAATATTGCTTTTTTTGGGAAGTTAGACATGAAAAGAGTAGAGTGGGCATGTTATATCGCTGCTCTTGACAAAGACGTTGCACTACTTGAAGCTGGATATAACCATATAGTTGAATATGGTGGTATTAACTTATCAGGTGGTCAAAGACAACGAGTTGTACTGGCGCGTGCTATTTATCATGCCAAACAATTCATCATCATAGATGAAGCTACTTCAGCATTAGATAATGAAACTGAGCAAACCATTTATGAACGGCTAAAATCATTAAAAGACATAACAATTTTATTATCTTCTCATCGTGAAGCTGGTCTTCGATTAGCAGATAAAGTCATTGTGCTAGATCATGGTAAGATTGTTGAATCAGGTTCATATCATTCGTTATTAGCTCATGGCGGTAGACTTTCACAACTCATTGGTTCTAATGATGAGATTAAAGTTTGAGCGTTGGATAAACAAGCAGTGGTATCTTCATGGCAAGATTTGTCATCTATTTACCCCTCTAAGTTTTTTATACAAAAAAGTTACGAATGCAGGTGAAATACCTCCAAGTCAAAAATTACCAACGCCTGTATGGGTTGTTGGCAATCTAACAGTAGGAGGCTCAGGAAAAACACCTTTCATTATTGCTATGGCTAGATTTGCAACTGAAAGAGATCTTCGTGTACTGGTTGTAACTAAATCATACCGAATTAAACATAAGCTTTCTAAAAGCACATTCATAGAATCAGTTTTAGAGCCAAAAATATTTGGTGACGAACCTTGTTTAATTAAAGCGCAAACCAAAGCAGATGTTTTGTGTATTGCCAAATCTCGTCAGGATATTGAAAAGTATACCAAACACTATGATTTGATCCTTTGTGATGATGGTTTACAAGACCATATGTTAAAACGAAGTCTTAATTGGGTCATTGTTAACAATCAAAGAGGTTTTGGTAATGGTCACTTAATTCCAAGAGGGCCCATGAGAACTGCTTTAAAATGGTCGAAACGAGTGGATCATGTGGTTGAACGAGGGAAGTCACATGAAAGAGCGTTGGGGTATGCATTGACGGTGGATCATATTTATGCGCTTGATACAAATAACCCATGTGACATTGCTATTTTAAAAAACAAAAACATTTTAATTGCCTGCGGGCTCGGTCATCCAGATGGTTTTTTTGACGAAGTTCGTAAACTTGGCATTCATGGCGAAACCATGGCATATCCTGATCATCATGTTTTTTGTGAATCAGATCTCAAACACTTTCTATTATATGATGCTGTGATTGTTTCAGAAAAAGATGCTGTTAAATTAAAATCATTTGGTCTTTCACATGTTTATGTTACAAAGACAAAGATTCGTCTAAATAATAACTTATCAAACTTAGTCACAGATCTATTGAACGCAATCACTGAAAGTGATACTATAATTGCTTAATCGGAGAGATGGCCGAGCGGCTTAAGGCGCTCCCCTGCTAAGGGAGTATGGGGGAAACCTCATCGAGGGTTCGAATCCCTCTCTCTCCGCCACGTGACCGGTCTATAATCAAAATTTATAATTAATAAAAATAATTGTAGTGCTATTAGATGTTAAGAGCTTGTTATGCAGAAATATAATATTAAAGAATTATCTACAGAAGAATTTTCAGTGCTTTGGGATGAGTATAGATTTAAAGTTTTTGATGATATCCAGATTTTTAGTATAATGAATGAGCTTTGTGAAGATGAGCTTGCCAAAGTAAATCAGCTTAGATCTAATATGGGACAACCGATTAGGATCAATCTCGGTGTATATCATGGAGATGAATTTATAGGTTGGTCCTGGGGATTTCAGGAGTCACATTTAAAGTTTTATATGTGTAATTCAGCGATATTGCCAAAGTATAGACGAAGAGGGCTTTACACAATGTTGGTTCAGAAGATAATTGAACGTGCTGAAAGTTATGGTTTTCAGGAGATATATGGCCGTCATGCAGCAACAAATAATGGTATTATTATCCCTAAATTAAAATTAGGTTTTCTGATTACTGGCATTGAAATTTCTGATGCATTTGGGTCACTGGTTCATTTGTCATATTTTCCTAAAAAAATTAGAAAAAAAATGCTTGATTATCGATCAGGTTTAATTAAGCCTGACGATGAAATAAAAAGGATACTAAAATTATAGGCTGGAGATTAATGTGATTTCTAT
>JAQWRO010000013.1 GCA_029243665.1 Gammaproteobacteria bacterium | reverse complement strand
TTATATTAAGGTACCATAAATTTAATCAATTGAAAATTCGAAAAAATCTATTAAAGCATTGTATATCATGTGTTTTATTATTTTGGGGATAAAAAAAAGAGCGCTTTCGCGCTCTTTTTAAGTTAGTCCTTTAAGGTTTATACACCATCATTACTGTGTTTGTGTCCATTTCCTAGTAAAGGTTCAAGCTCACTTGAGTCTTTTGAAACTGCTTTTGGAAATAAGCTAAGAATACTTGATGAAACATTTCCATGAAATAAGACATCTTGTCCTTTACTAATGAAATCCTTACAACTTTCATTCTTTTGATCAGCTTTCTTCTGAATATCATACTTGTCTTGCTTTTGTGACGATGTATCTTTTTCGAATAAATCAAAAGCACCACCGTTAACTGATTCAGTAGATGTTGTTGCCACCATATCTCCTCCTTGTCCTGAAGCAGTAGCAGCAGTAGTAACTTGTTCAGCTCTAATAACATCTGATGTCTTCAACTTCAAACCTAACATAGGTTTAATATAATCCAAAAGTCTATTAACAACATCAGAAAGTCTAGCCCAAACATCACTTAATGAGTTACCAAATGATTTGCATGATTCCCCGATCAAGCCAGCTTGGAATGAAAGGTGGCTATAGAATTGACCCATCTTTACATCAACCCATGCGCTAGTTGTTTGGGCTCCTAGTTCCTCTTTTATGTCGGCATCATCATTTGAAATTTCTTGATTACCATTTCTAACCTCATTTCGTAAAGTTCGGACTTCTTTGATTAGTAATTCAATCATTTCGCTATTATTTTTCCATGAACCAATAGCTTTACCAACAACATATCCAATAATGCTACCAACAGTTGCAATTACTATCCCAGCTACTTTTAAAGCATTTCCAAGTAGGTTTAATGCGAATCTAAGTGCACTTACTGCGATTAGACCTATTGCTAAGAAAGGTTTAGCTATAACTAATTCGAAAGCTCTCATTGCGAACCAAATAAATACTGCACCAGTAAACAATAATCCTTGTTTGACAGAATCCCAGTGGTTGAACACATATATACCAACTGTTACGGCTATAATTGCTGCCGCAAAACCTAATACAATCGCAGGTCCACCAGGTATCGCAAGGGTACCAATAAGTGCTGCGCCTGTAGCAACTTGATTTGCTGAAAGGATTAACCAGAATGCTGCAACCATACCTATTACTCCTGCAGCATAGTTTTGTCTGTTAGCTTTCTTTTGATCGTTGTTAGGGTTATACATACTATCTAAAGATCTTGAAGAAACCCCTGGAGTCATTTTATGCCCAAGCCAATTAAATGGTGTATATCCAATCGATCCTGCCATACCTTGGGTTAATGGAATGACGCCATAAAGTTTTATATCTCCCGGTACGGTGTTTCCGTCTACCGTAATGTTGTTCCCACGCTCATATCCAATTCTTTCCTTTGTTGTAGGATCGATTTTTACATCAACATCTATATCAAGTGGCTTTAATTGTTTATGTGCTTTATCCATGTACATGACAGGTATTTTGATACCTCGAACTATGTTAGTCTGCCCACCTTCAACTTCCTTAATGTGAACAAGATGTTTTTCATCTATTTTTAGGCCCATGCCTTCAAGTTTTGCTAATGAAATTTCAACATTTTCATTTCCAGCAATTATAGCACTCTCAATATTGTTTTGAACATAATGATATACATCTTTCCTTATGTTGCTTGCAGAATTAACGCTGTTATCGTAGGGTTTTACTGTTTCGCTGAACAAAGTAGTCCGATCTCTACCATATAAGGCATTCAGAAGCTCATTTCTTTTTGTAAGTTTTGCGTAACGTACTGCACGAGAGCTCTTCATCAGATCTGTCTTTGAAACTTTTTTCTCAACGTGAGTTTCTTGATAATAAAGTTGTTCTGGTGTCATTTCAGCTTTCGCTTTTTTCACAGCTTTATTGTGCTCACCTAGATTCATAACAGTATTTACAACGTCAGCCATGCTTTTTACTTGTTTTCTTCCTGTTCCGCCCCTGTAAACCTTTTGAATCGTAGTGGCGGCGTTTTCTCGTTTAGCATTGTTTTCAATTGTGTCCATAGCACTACCTATAGCTTCAGCAGCAAATTGACGTGCTAACAGCTGCTCTTCTGACTCAGTAGCATTTTCAGCATTGGCAGCAGGATCGACAACTTTATTTTTTGAGATAGTAAAAGACGGGATCATGCTTGATAATCTAGACAATATAGAAGTGCCTTCTTTCTTCCCATCATTAGAATCAACAGAATTTCCGTCATCAGAACCATCTACATTACTTGGAGCACCAGTAGTTATTTGTTCGGTAGAAGAAGTAACATTACCACCACCAGCAGCAGGTTGAGAACCTGTAACAGCAGCTGTTTCAGCAGGATTAACATGAGAAAATTCTTCATCGCTTGAATCAGGATAAGCTTCTCCAAAACTAAAGTTTTCTGCGTCATGTTCACTCGGCTGAATTTGTACCAAAATTTCATTATGGAAGAATCTTAAAGATTGACTATCTGCGCTATCTAAAAGTTCATTTAATTTATCATATGTTTGTGGGGTTGCTTCACCTTTTGCTATCGTATCCTGAAGTGTCTCAAATAATTCTTTCTGACCTTCGTTCAAATTACTTTCTTTCAAAAGTGATCGTTGTTTTTTAATGTCTATTATCATAATTTTCTCCGTTTAGGTTTTTTTATTATTCTATAACCAATTATGCCTGATTAATCTTAAGGTTATATTAAAACTTTTTGTTTATTTTTAATGCGTGTTTTGGTTGTTTTGGAGGAGGGTTTAACGTGATTTTTAGGTGACCAGAACGGTTAGGGATTTGGGTAGTGATTAAGTGTAGCATCCAGTAAGTCAGATACCTCAAATAAAGAAGGTTTAGGACATGGTTTTGAGGTGCGTGAGGCCAATGCATGCATGATGGCTTTAAGGGCTTTAGCATCAAAATAAGCCAGCCCAAACTGATAACGCTTTTCATTAATCATTTGCACCAATGGTTTCATAATGTCTTTTTTAATGGTTCGATAGAGCTTCATGTGTTTTTCTATGGCATCTAAGGCCAATACTTCTTCAGGATGCTTCAAAGATGAATCTAGCGGTGAGGGGTCATGATAGGCTTTAAGTGTTTGATCATGTTGGATGATGGTTTGTGCAATGATTTCAAGATAGGTTGAATAACGTATGACATTTGGATCAAAGCCATTGGGTAGTCTTAAATTATAAACAAGGGCATTGGACCAATATAAAGCATCATAGGCAGGATTTTCAAAACCAGTTGATTTTCCTAAATGTAGCTCAGGGTGTCTTAAAAAAGGGCTGTTTAAGATGGATTGAGTGCTTTGGAGGTTTTGATAGTAATTTTTTTTATGATGATTGGGTCTGATTTTGTCAATGAAAAGATCTAACGTATGATGAGGCTTGTCTAGTAAGTAACCCATCAGGTCCAATAAAGTTTTATTGGGTTTGGTTTTAAGAAGCATATTATGTGTATGCCATGTATCAAGCCAACTTAATTCAGGTAGTTTAAATAGGTAATTAAAAAATGATACATCAAAGTTGGTTTCAGGGGTGTGTTGGTCCTGACATAAAGTGACTAACCAATCAGACAATGATGTATGCCTACCACTGTCATATTCAATCAAATAAGCAAGTGCTATTTGAAAACTTGGTTCTAGGGCTAAATAATCTTTTATCTCATCAGTAGAGCATGAACGTAGAGATTTAAGCTTATGTATAATGTTGTTTATAATGTTCATAGATGTTAATAAAGCCACTTAAGAATATAATTTAGCATAATTGCGTAATATCCTTAAGTCATTTTTTGATGATCTAGCTGATGTTACAGCAGTAGTTAGGTTCGATATCATCGCTGTACATATCATCAAGCACCTCAGCATTGTCTACATAAGTTGTTCTTAGGGTAGTTGCTGTTGGTAAGACATCATCTGCTGTTGGTGCCGCTTTTGGTAAAAATGTCGATGCTGCTATAGGTGTCGCTAGTATATGTGTCACATACAGTGAAGCTTCCACTTTGGGATTGAGTTCCAGTAGATCAGCATAGTCCTCTATAAATTCTAAGATTAATTGCTGGAGTAACTGAGCATGTTTTCTATAGGCTTGTCGCTGCTGGGTGTTTTTAAAATGTTGTAGCCTTTTTCGATAGGCATCAATCACTTGATTAAATTCTTTGACGGTATCATCTAATTCCATTTGCTAAGACTAACATAGATTGGTTTTAGCTTAAAGAATGTTTATTGTCACCAGATGAAGCTGAATAGTCATCAATGCTACTCGTGTTTTCATTATCTGAGCTAAACAATGAACCTTCTGAATTAACGGTTAATGGTGAAGTTGTTGTGTGACCACTTTCATCATAATTGCCATTTAAATAAATACGTCGATCATCTTGATCAATGCGTTGATTTAAATAGTCAAATTCAGACAATGATTTTTTAGTTTGTTCAAAATAAGACACGAGTGTCTCATGATGGATATATTTAAATCCTTTCGAATATAAAAGGGTGTTACATCGAATCAAATCGTTTTTTGTTTTTTTAAATTTAGACATGATACTCTGATTAAACTTAATTAGATATTTTAAGTTTGATCGATCGATACCATTGTTTAGAAAGGAAGTAACAACCTTTTGAAGTTCGTTTTTTCGATATTTCGTTAGAAATTTTTCACCATGCATATGTTGTAGCTTATCAATCAGTTTTTGACATTCAGAATGGTCGACGTCTTTTTTCAAAAACAATTGTACAAGATTTTCTGATGTCGAAAAAAGATCTTGGTATTCTGATAGGTGTCTAATTTTTTTGCCATTTTTTCCATATGTGAATATTGAAATTAACTGATGTTGTTCTTTTTTAGTATAAAAAACAGGTATTTTGAAAAGTTCACTTTTTGCAAACTCATTAATTTCTTCACTTGTAAATGATTGGTCTTCTAATGATTTGATTAATTCAGTCATTGGGATCTTATCGAGATAAGCCTTAAATACTTTTTGAGTAATTGGATTAAAGTCTAGTGCTTGAATCAATTTTGTGCGATAGGGGTTGTGACTTAATTTTAAATAGTCCATACCATTGACCAGTTTAAATAAAACTCGTTTTTGTACATCTTTTGATAAATGAATGTCATCAAAAAGTGGACAGGTTCCAATCGAATGAAGTAATGCTTCATCATTAGATACAACTAAAGAATCAATGTATTTATTTTTCTTATGTGTATATTCAAATACATTATAGTAACCCAAAGTTGATTCATATTTTAGTTGAATCAATTTTGCAACGATAGGGTTTTCAACTTGATAACGCTCTAAAAGAAGCGCTGTTTCTACTCGTGCAGGGTCTATTGTTTTAAAATTGATCATTTGTATGATATGTGTTTTATGTCTAGCACTTATAAAATCTTCATTATTAAGTAGTGGGTATGCTTTAAAATCTTCAACTTGAGCATCAGTATAGTCATGTTGACGTAGATCTTTTATAAAACTTTCAAGTGTTGTTTCATGTTTTATGGCATCTAAAAAGGTGATGACCATGGGGTTTGTTTTTTGATAGGCTCTATGATCTATCTTTAAAACATCTAAGTCATTCAGCGTTTCAAAACCAAAAGGGTCAAACCCATCTAAGTCTTCAATCAATTGATCTAATAGGAAGATTTCTTGAGACAATCTCATTGTTTCAATTTTATTTGCTAATTCGATGTAATATTTTAATTCATTTCCTTTAAACATTGGCGTATTCTTCTTTTTATATGTTATATCATTGATTATATCAATGAATCCTTAAGAAAAGATTAGCTATTACCTAAATAAGTTACATAATATTGGAAGAGACGCAGGGTCATTATCTAAGCCAGCCGTTTCCTTCCATTTTATACTCTTTTGATTTAGTTATCTCTAAGTGACTTTGACCATCATGAAGAGAGTAGAATATGACTGAAATACACTAAGGCTTAATAATGATCTGATCTTTTTTAAGGCCAATGGTATAATGATTTTCAGGCTTATCTAAGATTTTAGTAGCCAATGGGTTTTCAATGTATTGCTGAATCAAGCGCTTAATAGGCCTTGCCCCAAAGGTTTGGGTGTCACCTAATTGTGCTAAATAGGGTAGTACCTTCGCATCCACGGTTAAACCAATGTCTTGTTCATGTAAGCGTTTTTCAACCCGTTTTAATTGTAACCCAACAATTTGGTTTAAATCTTCATCTGAGAGGGATTCAAACCGAATGATTTCATCAATGCGGTTAATAAACTCAGGTGGAAAATGCTTGTGTAAGGCTGGCATATAATCAACATCCCCTTGACCAAGGTTAGAAGTCATGATGACCAGTGATTGACGAAAATTAACCGTTCTACCTTGACCATCCGTCAGTCTGCCATCATCCAATACCTGAAGAAGCGTATGAAATACATCTGGGTGGGCTTTTTCAACTTCGTCTAGGAGGACAACACAGTGGGGGTTGCGTCTTACCGCTTCGGTTAAATAGCCGCCTGCATCATAGCCGACATAGCCGGGTGGGGCACCAATCAATCTTGAAACAGAATGTTTTTCCATGTATTCAGACATATCAATCCGAATCATCGCATCTTCACGATCAAAAAGGTATTTGGCTAATGAACGACAGACTTCTGTTTTACCAACCCCAGTTGGGCCTAAAAACAAGAAGGAACCAATGGGTTTATGCGGGTCAGAAAGCCCTGAGCGTGAACGTCTAACGGCATTGGCTACCGCAGTAATGGCTTTTTCTTGACCAATCACTGATTGGTGAAGGGTATCTTCTAAGTGTAATAGCTTGGCTTTGTCACTGGTCATCAACTTTTGAACTGGAATGCCTGTCCATTTGGCAATGACTTCATTGATTTCTTCAGAACCAATCCAGTGACGCAGAAGCGGGGATTCATCTTGTGAATCTTTTTGCGCCTTTAATTGCTTTTCTAAGGTTGGAATGGTGCCATATTGTAGTTCTGACATTTTACTTAAATCGCCATCACGATTGGCTTGTTCCAATTGGATTCTAGCTTGGTCCAGTTGTTCTTGCTGTATTTGGGTTTGTTTGAGGCGTGCTTTTTCACCTTGCCATTGTTCATCCAGGCCTGCATGTTCTTTTTCTAAGACTTGAATGTCATCATCTAATTTTTTAAGTGCCTCAACGGCTTGATCGTCTTTTTTAAGTGCTTCGCGCTCAATTTTCTTTTGAATGAGTCTTCTTGAAATTTTTTCAAGGGCATCAGGTTTAGAGTCAATGGACATGCGAAGTTGGCTTGCAGCCTCATCCATTAAATCGATGGCTTTATCAGGTAAGTTGCGGTCAGTGATATAACGCTCAGATTGAGTGGCAGCAGCAATGATGGCTTCATCTCTGATGGTTACCCCATGGTGAAGTTCATAGCGTTCTTTAATGCCTCTTAGGATGGCAATGGTGTCTTCAACGCTTGGTGGGTGAACCATGACTTTTTGGAACCTTCGTTCTAAAGCAGCGTCTTTTTCAATATACTGACGATGCTCATCTAGGGTTGTTGCACCAATGCAGTGAAGCTCGCCACGGGCGAGGGCAGGTTTGAGCATATTACCTGCATCCATGGCACCTTCAGTTTTACCTGCACCGACCATGGTATGCATTTCATCGATAAAGAGAATGATTTGGCCGTTGGCTTTGGAGATGGCTCTTAAAACACCTTTCAATCGTTCTTCAAACTCCCCTCGGTATTTAGCACCAGCAACCATGGCAGCCATGTCTAATGCTAACAAGCGCTTTTGTTTGAGGCCTTCTGGGACTTCGCCATTGATCATGCGTTGGGCTAGACCTTCGACAATGGCTGTTTTCCCAACGCCTGGAGCGCCAATTAAAACGGGGTTATTTTTGGTTCTTCGTTGTAAGACTTGAATGGTGCGTCTAATTTCTTCGTCACGCCCAATCACAGGGTCAAGTAGGCCTTTTTGTGCTTGTTCGGTGACATCCAGAGTATACTGTGCCAATGTTTCATCCAAAGCATCGTCCAAAGGGCTTTGGATCGACTGGCCTTGGCGGTGTTCTTGCATCACAGATTCAAAAGTGCTTTCAGTCACACCAGATGCTTTAATCAGTTGCGCTGCCTCATCTTTACTTTGAAGGAGGGCAAGTAAAAAAGTATCTGTAGAAATGTATTGGTCTTTTTGTTTCTTAGCAAGCGTTTGAGCGCTTTGTAATAATTTTTGTAAGTTGGGATCAATGCCTTGAAGGGCGCCATTTGGTTTTAAGTGTAAGGCTTTGGTTAGCGCTGATTCAAGGGCTTCAATGTTGGCGCCTGCCTGCATCAGCCATTGCTTAGGTGCATCGACCATAAGTGATGCTTGTAATACATGCATGGCTTCCACTTGCGTATGCTGTTGTTGACTGGCAAGTTGTTGGGCCTGGGTTAATATTTTTTCAAAAGGTTGTGTAAATGCAAATGTATCCATAATTGATCTCTCTTATTATTGGGTATAGTGTCAATTGATAGATATTTCAAGTCAGGGTGCTGTTTTTACTGATAAATTTATTAATTTAGATCTATCTTTTCAAAAGCATCTGATGATTTGTCGTTACAATTTCTTTCTCGTGACATCATTTCACTGCTTGTTGAATGAAAAAATGATGAGCCAGATGTTGGTGGATAAGCAATTTGTGATTTTTCTAGTAATGCAGGATCAAGCAAAGATAACTGACTTTTCATGGGCCTCGATGATGATGTATCTCTACTTGCTTTAATTGCTTCGTTTTTCTTGTTAGGGTATATCTTCATAGTGGTTACCTTAAATTAGCAACTTAATATTGTAAGCTTAATTTAATCTTAATCCTGTCTAAATTCTTTAGACAGGAGAGACACTTTAAATTGAACAGCGTGTTTGTTTAAGGTAATATGATTATTATGGGTTGGTTATCAAAAATAATACCTGGACTAAAAAAAGTTAACAAACAAGCTGTACCAGATGGCGTTTGGGTTCAGTGTATGGGGTGTATGCAACCAGTATACAATCCCGACTATCATTTAAATAAAATGGTGTGTATCAAATGTGGCCATCATGGCTATTGGTCTGCAAGAACTCGTTTAGAGCACTTTTTTGACATTGATACTTTTAAAGAGATTGGTGCAAATGTTAAGAGTAAAGACCACCTTAAATTTAAAGATTTAAAATCTTATCAAGATAGAATCAAGCAAGCTAAGAAATTGACTGGCGAAGATGCTGCTTTAATAGCTGGCTTTGGCAAATTAAATGACATTGATGTAGCAGCATGTGCCTTTGAGTTTAAATATATTGGTGGTTCCATGGATAGTGCAGTAGGCGAACGTTTTAGATTGGCTGTCATGTATGCAATTAAACATCGGATGCCTGTTGTTTGCTTCAGTGCTTCTGGAGGCGCTCGTATGCAAGAGGGTGTCATTTCATTATTACAGATGGCTAAAGTCTCTGCATTGGTCGGTGAACTTGGTCGACAAGGGTTGCCATTTATTTCTGTGCTTACCAATCCAACGACAGGTGGCGTGGCTGCTTCATTAGCTATGCTGGGTGATGTTAATATTGCAGAACCAAAGGCACTCATTGGCTTTACAGGCCCTAGAGTGATTGAGCAGACCATCAA
>JAQWRO010000005.1 GCA_029243665.1 Gammaproteobacteria bacterium | reverse complement strand
CCTAGAGGGTGCTTCCATGTCATTTTTTATGTACTATTTATCGCTAAGTTTGCCTACAGTGCTTGTTATTGTTTTTGCACTGGTGTTTCCAATTGGCTTATTTTGGACCATCAGCTATCTAAGAGACGATGGTGAAATATTGGCCATGCAAACGGTTGGCGTTAAAGAACGTGTTATTTTAACATGGGTGCTTGAATGTGGTTTGTTTGCTTTTCTAAGTATATGGATACTTACTAGTGTTGTAGAGCCAATGTGTATCAATCAAATGTCTAAAGCAGTTGCAAAGTATTCCAGGAATCATTTTTTTTCAATGCTCAAACCTAAAGCATTTAATGTCCAAGGTGGGAACGTTCTTTATGCAAGTGAAGTGGATCCAAATACTCATAAGCTTAAGGATGTGTTTATTCTTCAATCACAACCTAATACTTGGTTCTTATTAAATAGCAAAACTTTGAAAGAAAATCACAATGGCTCTGTCACCTTAAATGATGGAGAGAGCCTACGATATAACATTGAAAACGATGTTCTAACGGATTCTGAGTTTTCGACATTTAATCAATTGAATGGTGACCCAGCAACTTTACTGGATATCAAAATCGAACATAAGAAAAAAGGTGGTAGACCATTTGTTGAGCTTTGGCAAAACAAAAATCAAGGCAAGTCTCTGGCCAGGATTCTTTGGATGATTGGGTTGCCAAGCATTGCTTTTTTTATGACGATTATGGCAGCCCATGGCATGTTTACACCGCCACGTGTGGTATCTAAAGGAGGTGCAATAAGGTTTAGTATGGCTATGCTTTTAAATATTATTATTTTAATGTTTTTTCAAAGACAGGCAGAGGATGGCGCTTTTTCGCAAATGCCGATTTTATCTATTGTTATGGTTCCGCTTTTAATGATGGTGGTTATTTATTTTATGGGTAATTTTAAGCAAGTAAGATTAAGATGATTTTAAATTTATACATTCGAAAAAAAACCATTCAAAGCATTTTTCTTGTCATGATAATATTTGCATTACTAAATAATTTCATCTATATCAGCATGCAATTGGCAAATGGTCGTGGTCTTAGTCTTAATGTGCTTACTTATGCATTGTGTTTAACACCTAGGAACATTTATAAGGCATTAACTGTAATTGTATTGATCTCTGGAGCACTGGTCTTATATCGTTTTCAAGAATCTAAAGAATGGTTGATCATGTCATCATTTGGTAATTCAAATCGACGTTTAGTTGTAAATGTGATTATGATTCAATTCTTTTTTATTTTGGTTATGGCTTATGTAGGCGAAACACTTGCAATAGATCTTGAACGTTATGCAAAACAAAAAGGTACTTTTGTTGCATCCAAAGGTTCGGTTATGTGGAACTTTAATAATCTTTGGTTCAAAGAAGGGGATACCTTTATACATGTTGGACGTGTCATTAATGACCATACCTTGGCCAATGTAGATCAATTTTTAATGAAGAATAATGACCTCATACAGTATACTTTTGCCAAAGAAGCAAATTTTAAAAAAAATGGCGAATGGGAATTAAGATCTGTTCAGATATATGATCCAAAATTGGTTCATCAAAGTGTTTCGTCAAGTCGTAAAATTTGGCAAACGGGTTTGCATCCATCTGTGTTAGAAATTGCTTCTGAGTCAGAAACTAACAAAAGGATTAGTTTACATCAATTATTCTTAGCGATTTGGAATAGTAAAAACCTTGGTATTTTATCTGAAGATGTAGTCAGTGATTTTTTTCAGAGAGTAACAAAGCCATTTTTATCTTTAGCCTCATTATGTTGTATTGCACCATTATTAATTGGGTCACGTCCAAGGGGCATTCATAGCTCTGAATTAGTGAAATTATTTGTATTAATTATATCATTGGTTAGTTTGCAACAGATTGAAATGCCACCCAATCTTCAGCTGTATATGATGTTGGTTCAAGCGATGGTAATTGTCGTAGGCGGATTGTTTATGATGACTGTAAACCGCATCAGATAAAAAGCTATATCATCTTTTTATGATGTGTTAATTTATAATGATAGTAAATAACTCAGGAGAAGTAATTTGATCAAAAGATTCGAAAATATAACACAATGGAAAATCTACCCATGGTTGGTTTTTTCAATTGGAGCACTTTTCTTTTTTCTTATGTATACAGCGAGGGTGTCTCCAAGCATCATTCAAGGTCCATTGATGCGGGATTTTCATATTAAAGCTTCTGATTTTGGTTCATTAACTGGCTTTTTTTATATAGCCTATCTAGTCATGCAATTACCAGTTGGTGGCTTAGTTGATCGATACGGCGCACATAAACTGATTATGCTAACAACTGCAATATTTGCAATTGCCTGTTTTATATTTTCAACTACAGATCAACTTTATATGATTAAGCTTTCCAGATTCATGATGGGGTTTGCTGGCAGTTTTGCTTTTGTGGGCACATTTAAATTGGCTATGATCTGGTTTCCACCATCCATGCTTGGTTTGTTGGCAGGTCTGACACAATGTTCTGGTATGCTAGGGGCGGCTTTTGGTGAGGGGCCAATGTCTTATATAGCCGTCAGTTTAGGTTGGCGAGGTTTGTTGTTTTTAATTGGGTGTTTAATGGCTTTTCTTTCAGTAGTCAGCTTTCTAATTATGAGCGAGCCTAAAGATCTAAAACAAACGCATATTGGCTCTTGGCATGATTTGTGGGTTGGTTTATTAGAGGTGCTTAAAAACCCCCAGTCTTGGTTAAATGCTTTATTTGCGGGTTTGATCTTTATGCCTACTTTAGCTTTCGGGGAAGTATGGGGCACGCCATACTTAATGCATGTGAAAGGGTTTACTTTACATGAAGCAGGCATTGCTGATGGTATCCTATTTGCAGGCTGGGTCATTGGTGGTGTCGTGGTTGGTTCTTTGTCAGACAAGATTCAAAAAAGAAAGCCATTCTTTTACATCTCAGCCATATTATCAGCAGTGTTTTTATTTATTGTGATTTACTTAGATAATATCTCATTTTATTTTTGTTCAATTTGCTTGTTTTTTCAGTGGTTTTACAAGGTTGTCCG
>JAQWRO010000001.1 GCA_029243665.1 Gammaproteobacteria bacterium | reverse complement strand
TAGTTCTACTTCTTTGGCTAACGCTAAAGAAGCACGATCATCGAAAAATTGAAAGATGAGATTTTTCACAAGTTGTTTTGCTTTAAAAGTAATAGTTTCAAATGTAATAAAATGAATATGACAATCAGGCAGTATGCCAACCAATTTTTCAATTATTTTATTAAAAGTACCGCTATTACAGATGGTTATGTCAATATTGACCATGTTATCAATGCCACTGGCATCTAAATTATAGCCCCGTTGAATTTCATATAAAGCAAGCGTCATAGCTTCTAAATAGTGGTTATAAGTATGCTGTCTATAGTCATCATCTTTTGCAGCAATTTGGGTTAGGGCAATGAGTTTTTTGATAGATAGTTGTGATTTAGGGTCTATAAAGTCTGTATCAAGATTTTCTAATCTAGCGATGCCTCGTTTGGCAGCTTGATAGATGTTAGGTGTTATTGTTTGGTTAGGAGTAAATTGCTCAATATTGGTTTTTAATTCGCTGATATAGCTTGTAACATTGTCGTTAATAACATCTTGACTATAACGATCTGAAAGTGCTTGAGCAGAGTCGCTAACAGATTGGTGTATAGATGCTGTGTGGGTAATTTGACTATTATCATTAAGGTTTTGAAGTTGTAATCTTGCTTGAAATAGGTTTCTAATAAAGCCATTCCAAGTCATTTCATTGTTGATGATTCGATTATAAATGTCATCGTCTCTTAAGTCATTTATGAGCCGCCGAATTAATCTATTTCTATCGTATTGTACTAACTGCTCAAAAGTAAAATAGTTGTTAATAAATAAATTTCTTATATGATCATTCTCTAATGCATCTCTAATGTAAAAATTGCAATAAATGATCTGATCAAAAGTAATTAACCTCTGCTCAAATAGATATCTAATATTGTCAATTTCAAGCGCTTGTCTAGCATTAACATTAAGCTGATTGAGTTGTTCGAAAGAGAGTTGTTTATTAATGTAAAGCTCTCTAATTTTGTCGATTTTAAGTGCATCTCTAGCATTAACATTAAGCTGATTGAGTTGTTCGATAGAGAATTGTTTATTAATGTAAAGCTCTCTGATTTTGTCGATTTCAAGTGCATCTCTAGCATTAACATTAAGCTGATTGAGTTGTTCGAAAGAGAGCTGGTTATTAAGATAAAGGTCCCTGATGTTGTTGATTTTAAGTGCAAGTCGAGCATCAAATTCAAGTTGATTAAGTTGTTCTAAAGAGAGTTGATTGTTAATGAAAAGAGTTATAATATAGTCAAATTTAAGCGCACAAAAAGAATATTTATTTAGCTGATTAAGTTGTTCGAAAGAGAGTTTTTTATTAAGATAAAGGTCTCTGATGTTGTCGGTTTCAAGCGCAAGTCGAGCAATACCACCAAGCTGATTAAGTTGTTCGAAAGAGAGTTGTTTATTTATAAAAAGATTTCTGATGATATCAATTTCAAGTGCATATATAGTATTATGATTAATCTTTTTTAGTTGCTCAAAAGTAATTAAACCCTCTTTAAAAAGGTTTCTAATAGCATTATTATTAAGTGCCGCCTTAAGTGCCTCTTTAGCAACCCAGCCAAGCGGATTGATTTGTTCGAACGAGAGATGTTTATTAATGTAAAGCTCTCTGATTTTGTCGATTTCAAGCGCAAGTCGAGCAATATCACCAAGCTGAATAAGTTGTTCAAAAGAGAGTTGTTTGTTAATGAAAAGCTCTCTGATGTTGTTATTATCAATTGCAACCTGAAAAAAATTTTTAAGCTGATCATGCTGATCAAGTTGTTTGAAAGTAATTAAACCCTGCAAAAAAAAGTTTCTAATTTCATCATTTTTAAGTGAATATATAGCTTCCTCGTTAATCTGCTTAAGTTGCTCTAAAGTGATTTGACCATTTGAATATAAATCTTTAATACAATCAGTTTTTATCGCTAACTTAAAACAATAAGAATTTTCAGGACTGATAATGTCATAAAAATCAAGCAGATTTTTAAAATATAATTCTCTATAGTTTTTATTGTACATTAAGATACAAAATTCTGTTAAAAAACAACTTGTGAAACAAGTACTAATTGTAATTATCGTTTCAAGTATTGCAGGCAGAACAATGCTAAAACTAAATAAATATTCAGCTAGGATCAGTCCTAAAAAAAGTATTGAGATTACAAAGCAGATATTGATAAAGCTTTTTAAATATTTATTCATTTGCATTCTCCTATGGATAATATCTTACGCGGCAAGAGAGTTGAGCTCAAGCTTTGTGTCTAAATTCTTGTGTCTTATTGGGCTATTCGCTTTGGTTGATTCTGTTTAGTTTTTATTCATTAGAATTTTAAAAGGGAAATATAATAGCATTAAAAAAGGTTATTAATTTATATATTTACTTTATTTCTATGTAGAGATTGAACATAGTATCTGTAAATATCTCTCGTGTGCATAAAATAAGAACTTTCTAGTAATTACCCCATATGACTTGAGACATGATCATAATTAAAAACCTATTGACGAGCAGAATCAATTGAAATTCGTACGTTTGAAAATTTTTGTTTTCTTTGATTGATAGTAAAGCCTTTCGATCTCTTGCTTTGTTTGGATGAATGGAAAAGAGAAAAATCTGCATAAATTCTTTGTTTGTTATTGTGTTGGCATGATACAGCATCAACTTTTTTAGTAATAAATGTTTTTATTTCATTTTTAGACAAAGTATTTAAAATGAAGTCGTCAATGGTATAATATTTATTAAAATGTATATCAAGATGAGAGCCAAAGGTTTTACTTAACGCTTGTTTAATATGATTGCTTAATTCTTTTAGTAAAGCATGTAACAAAGGATTAGAGTAATCATTTTATTTTATAGTCCCTGTTATTAAAAATATTAATGTTTGTTATATGTGGTTTGATTGGATGGTATTACGTTTCTGCTCGGTGCTGGTCTACTTAATAAGATAGATGGTGGAGAAGGTTCCTTTTTTTGTTTTTGATGAAATAAAGAAAGCTCATCTTTTAAATTTTTATATGTTTGATGTCTTTCGATATAGTGATCTAATTGAGTTTTAATGAAATTTAGTATAGGTTCAGAAGACAAAAACATATCAAGAAAAATTTCATGATTAAAATCTTCAGTGATATATTTATCCATGTTTGCGCCAAATTCATTCTTAAGATTAGTTGGGATCTCCTGAAGTAGTTTTGTATTTAATGCGTTAAATAAAGGATTATCTTCATGGTTTGATTCTGAATTTATGATGTCTTTAAGGTGATCTATATATGTTGCTCGTTGAGTAATTTCTAAAGAAGAGAGTTCATCTTCATTGGGTAAATCTAAAGAAGCACGCTCATCAAAAAATTTAGAGATGATATTATTAATCAATTGGTTTGTTTTAATGCTAATGGTTTGAAATGTAATAATATGAATATGACAATCAGGCAGTATGCTGATCATTCTTTCAATGATTTTATTAAAAGTACCGCTGAGACAAATTGGAGAGTCGTTTGCTCCATCATCTATTTTATCAATATTATTGATATTATAACCCCGTTGAATTTCATACAAAGCAAGGATCATAGCTTCTAAATAATCTTTATAAGTATGTTGTCTATACTTATCATCTTGTGCAGCCATATGGGTTAGGGCAATGAGTTGTTTAATAGAAAGTTCCGATTTAGGATCTTTGAAGTCACTATCAAGTTGTGCTAAGCTTTCAAGCCCTCGTTTGGAAGCCTCATGGATGTGGGACGTGATCGTTGTGTTCAGACTAAAATGATCAATATTATTTTTTAATTCAATGATCTGGTTTGTAACATCGGTATCATTTGTACTTTGTCCATACTTGTTTGCAAGTGCTATGGCAGAGTCGCTAACAGATTCGTGCACAGAAGCTGTGTGGGTATTGGCTATAACTACATTATCTGGGTTTCGTTGATTGGCTTCCTGAATGATATCTTCAAAAAGGTTTCTAATAAGGTCTCCGAAAGTCATTTCGTTATTGATGATTTGATTACGGGTCATCTCATCGTTTAGCATAAATATCACTTCATGAGTGCACTGTCTTATTTGATTAAAGTTTAAATGGCCTTCAGTAAACATCTCTCTAACAATGGGATCATTCAACGCGTCTTGAACAGTATAATTACATAAATTAAGTTGTTCGAATGAGATTTGGTTGCCAATGAAAAGAGTCATGATATAGTTTTCTCTAAGCGCATAAAAAGAATTTCTATTTAGCTGAATTAGTTGATCGAAAGTAATTTGGTTACTAGTTAAAAGATTTCTTATGTAACTATATTCTTCTAGTGCTGAAAAACTATAGGTATCAAATTGAAAAAGTTGATCGAAAGTAATTTGGTTATTAATAAAAAGATTTCTTATATCGTCTTTTATTAGTGCCAAAAAAGCATAGGTTAGATGCCGATCGTCTTGATCGGTATGGTCAAACTGCAGGACTTGATCCAATGAGATTTGATGATTTGTATAAAGATCTTTGATTCTATCAATTTTAAAGGCGACTGTAGCACCATGTTTAAGTTGATTAAGTTGTTCGATAGTAATATGTTTATTACCAAAAAGTTCTCTAATATTTTTGATTTCAAGTGCATCTCTAGCATTATAATCAATCTGATTGAGTTGTTCGATAGTAATAAGTTTATCAACAAAAAGGTCTCTAATATTATTGATTTCAAGCGCATTTAAAGCATTATAATTAAGCTGATTGAGTTGTTCGATAGTAATAAGTTTATTAACAAAAAGTTCTCTAACATTATTGATTTTAAGCGCATTATTTAAGTAGCTAAGCTCGTTTAGTTGCGCAATACTAATTTGATTTTGTATGAAAAGGTTTTTAATGTTATCGACATTTAATGCTTCTGTTGCACAATAGTTTAGTTGAGCAAGTTGCTCAAAGGTAATTTGTTTTTCAATGAAAAGTGCTCTGATATTTTCGATTCTTAATGGTATACGAGCATAATCATTAAGTTGCTTGAGTTGTTCTATGGTTATTTGACCATCAATGAATAGATTTCTAATATAATCGTATCCAAGGTGTATTCTCATGTCAAAAGTTATATGATCGAGTTGCTCCAGTGTGATATGCCCTTCAGCAAAAAGATTACTCATATAATCTTCTACTTCAAATAGAAATATTGCATTGTTATTAAGCTGCTTGAGTTGTTCAATGGTTATTTGACCATGAATAAATAAATTTTTGATATTATCAACTTGTACTGCATTTTTAAAATTTTCAAAAAATCCAGAGCCTAAAAGATCATTAAAGCCAATATGTCCATTGAAATATAGTTCTCTATAATCTTTATTTAGCATGTTTAAACTAAAAGCGAATAAGGAAATCAATGTGATACCAATACCAATTGATACGAAAGACATAAGCATTGGTGGCAGGATTATGCTAAAACTAAATAAATACTCAGCTAGGATCAATCCTAAAAAAAGTATTGAGATTAAAAAACAGGTGTTAATAAAAGCTTTTAGGTATTTATTCATAATCTTCCTTTTTAGGTTTTTCTAAAATCTTACCCTATGTAGGAAATTAGCGCAAATAAAAACCTATTGACGAGCAGAATCAATTGAAGTTCGAACGTTTGAAAATGTTTGTTTTCTTAGGTTGATAGTAAAGCCTTTCGATCTCTTGCTTTGTTTGGGTGAATAGAAAAGAGAAAAATCTGCATAAATTCTTTGTTTGTAATTGTGTTGGCATGAGATAGCATCAACTTTCTTAGTAACAAGTGTTTTTATTTCATTCTGAGATAAAGCATTTAAAATGAAGTGCTCAATGGTAAAATAATTATTAAAATGTCTATCTAGGTGTGCGCCAAAGATTTTTCTTAACGCTTGTTCAATATGATTACTTAACTCCTTTAGTAAAGCCTGTAACAAAGGATTTGAGTAATCATTTGATTCAATATCTTTGAGTAAATTTATATATTCTTTTGGTTTAAGAAATTCTAATGATACTAGATCTGCTTCATTGGCTAACACTAAAGAAGCACGATCATCGAAAAATTTAGAGATGATATTTTTTACCAGTTGGTTTGCTTTAAAATTAATAATATCAAATGTAATAAAATGAATATGACAGTAAGGCAATATGCCAACCATTTTTTCAATTATTTTATTGAAGGTGCCGGCAGTACAGATAGGAATGTCTTGGTGCATATTATCAATGCCAGCGGCATCTAAATTATAGCCCCTTTGAATTTCATACAAAGCAAGGATCATAGCTTCTAAATAATGATTGTAAGTATGCAGTCTATAGTCATTATCTTGTGCAGCAATATGGGTTAGGGCAATAAGTTGTTTGATAGAAATTTGTGATTTAGGGTCTATAAAGTCTGTATCAAAGTTTGCTAATCTATCGATGCCTCGTTTGGCAGCCTCATAGATATGAGGTGTGATTGTTTCGTTAGGAGTAAAATGCTTAATGTTGTTTTTTAATTTCTTGACATGTTTTATAACATTGGTTTTATTAATATTTTTTCCATACTTGTTAGTAAGTGCTATAGCAGAGTCACTGACAGATTCGTGTATAGATGCTGTGTGGGTAATTTGACTATTATCATTAAGGTTTTGAAGTTGTAATCTTGCTTGAAATAGGTTTCTAATAAAGCCATTCCAAGT
>JAQWRO010000125.1 GCA_029243665.1 Gammaproteobacteria bacterium | reverse complement strand
ATGCGCCAGAGGCCTTCCAAGTCTTTTAGACGCTCATCTTGAGTCATGTCACGACTATCGATGATAAATCTACACGCCCATAGAAGTGCTGCCGGTCCTAAAAACTTTTTAGGGTTCCACCAAAATGATGGACAAGAAGTTGTACAGCATGCACATAAAACGCACTCATAAAGACCATTTAACTTTTCACGCGCAGCTTTGTCTTGCAAATATTCACCATCTGCAATATCTCTTTCTTCACCATTTAGATAAGGCTTCACTGAATGAAATTGATTATAAAATTGTTCTAAATCAACAATCAGATCTCGGATAATTGGCATGCTTGGCAGTGGCCTAATGGTGATTTTGTTAGGTAAATCTTGCAATCTTGTTAAACAAGCTAAACCATTCTTGCCATTAATATTCATCCCATCTGAACCACATACACCATGCGCACAAGAACGACGAAATGCTAAAGAAGGATCTTGAACTTTCACAGCTTCGAGTGCATCTAAAAGCATAATCCCCTTAATATTTTTTGGATTAACATCATAATCTTGCAAATAAGGCTTACTATCCGTCTCAGGGTTATATCTATATATTGATAAATGTAACATATTAATCATCCCTTTTTGTTTTTAGTGGTATGGGTTTTACTTTTAGCGGTTTCATATTGATTTTTCTACTCATATATCTACCATCATCAAATGTAACACTGTGTTTATGCCAATTTTTATCATCCCTTTCTGGATAATCTTCTCTAGAGTGTGCACCACGACTTTCAGTTCTTGTTGCGGCTGAAATTGCAGTTTGATAAGCAATAGATATTAAGTTTGTGAGCTCTAAAGCTTCGATACGGTTAGTATTATAAGCAGATGAATGATCAGTGATGAATAATTCATTTTCAACTTTATCTTTGAGTGATTTCAACGTTTTGAGACCTTCATCCATATGTTTACCAGTTCTAAACACACCGAAATCAGCTTGCATTATATCTTGCATTTCAGTTCGCAATTCTGAGGTTTGATAACCTGATTTTCTTGTATTAATTTTCTGATATCTTTCTAAGGTCTGATCTATGTCATCTTGTGAAACATTCGCTGAATCTGTACCTGAATTTAATATGTCTGTTATATGCATTCCTGAAGCGCGACCAAAAACAATAATATCAAGCAAAGAATTTGCACCAAGCCTATTGGCTCCATGTACGGAAACACATGCACACTCACCAGCAGCATAAAGTCCTTTTACAATCTGATCTTTGCCATTTTTATCTAATGTAATAACTTCTCCATATTTATTTGTTGGAATTCCACCCATCATATAATGGCATGTTGGAATCACAGGTATTGGATCCTTAGTTGGATCAACACCAGCAAAGCTTTTTGCTAATTCAGTAATGCCAGGTAGCCTCTCTTTAAGCACATCAGCACCTAAATGACTTAACTTTAAAAAAGTATGATCTTTATTGTCACCACAACCACGACCAGCTCGAATTTCAAGCATGGATGATCTTGCAACAATATCTCTGCATGCTAAATCTTTGTGATGAGGGGCATAACGCTCCATATATCGCTCACCTTCACCGTTGACAAGGTAACCGCCTTCACCACGACAGCCCTCAGTAACAAGGACACCACAACCATAGATACCCGTTGGGTGAAATTGCCACATTTCCATGTCTTGGGCAGGGAATCCAGCTCTTGCTGCCATTGCTATACCATCCCCTGTACAGGTGTATGCGTTGGTTGTAGAGGCATATATCTTACCAGCACCACCCGTTGCTAATATAGTGTATGGCGCTTCGAATACTCTAATTTCACCCGTCTCAATGGACATAGCAACCACACCAGAGACTTGGTTATCGCCCACCTTAATCAAATCAATTGCAAACCACTCATTATAAAAGTGTGTATTATGTTTAACATTTTGTTGATATAAAGTATGAAGCATCGCATGACCGGTTCTATCCTCAGCACAACATGTTCTATGAACAAGTTTTTCACCATAATTTTGTGATTGCCCACCAAATGCTCTTTGATAAATTTTACCATTATCAAGGCGAGAGAATGGTAACCCCATATGCTCCAACTCTAAAACACTAGCTGGCGCCTGTTCACACATGTATTCTATGGCTTCTTGGTCACCAAGCATATCGGATCCAACCACACTGTCATACATGTGCCATTCCCAACGATCAGCTGTGTCAATATTAGCTAAAGCAGCATTAACACCACCTTGAGCAGCTACGGTATGTGAGCGAGTTGGAAAAACTTTCGAAATAACAACCACCTTATGATCTTTGCCTGATAACGCAAGTGCTGCTCTTAGCCCAGCACCACCACCACCAATAACAATAGCATCATAAGATTCTTTTTTAATATTTTTTATAGACATATTAATATTACAACCCAAATTAAGATAAGCAAAAGGTATATTTCAACTAAACGAAGGATGAGACTTTGAGATTTCTCTGGAATGTAATCAGTAATCACAGCCCACAGCCCAAGCCTTGCATGAATTGACATATTGATCATAAACAATACTAATGCAATTTTTTGCCATGTATAAATAAACGGAAATTTGCCAAAAAATAATGAAATCATTACATAGACAAGGTATAGTAAATTTACTTTCGCAGTAAGTTTAATTAAACGATGATAAAGTAATCCGGTCATAACACAATCTTATAAAATGAAATTAAACATAAAACACCAGCTGAAACTATAGCTAATTTAGCTGATAACCGACTCCAATATAAACTCTGACCATGTACGAAGTCATCATAGAAGTGCCTTAATCCCGAACACATGTGATACAAGTATGCACATGAGATTATCCACAAAAAAAACCTTCCAGGTTGAGTGAAAATTATAGATAGATAACTATGATATTTATCATGATGCCAACCATGACCAATGATAGGGATTAAGAATGGCCAGGAAAAAACCATACCAATACCACTAACTCTGTGCAGAATAGAAACAACGCCTGGATATGGCAACACGATTTTTGTTAGATCTAGAAACCTTGGTTTATTTTTCATCCTTACTAATCTCCAAAAACATGAATATCTTTAGTGTTCCGCCAATATTCATCATTATCTAAGCCAAAACCATATACAAATGCTTTACCAATTTTGAAAGCAGCATGATTGGCATTTTGAATAACCGCTTCATCTCTTGGGATTTCTTTTTCGAGCAGCACAACTGTCTCTACTTTATTAGCACCTTGAGATAAGCACCAGTCTTTAATGGCAGAAATTGTAATACCGGAATCAAGCACGTCATCTAAAACAACAACATTGCGACCTTTAACTTCTTTTGAAGGATAATGCTTCCAAACCAAGTCTCCAGCTTCATTGTTCTTGTATCTTGAGACATGCACATAATCCAACATCATGGGGAATGTCAACATAGGTAATAATTGACCAGTGAAAACAATGGCACCATTCACCACACAAAGAAACAATGGTTTATCGTCTTTGTAGATTTCATTAAGCTTATTTGCGAGTTCTTTTAAACCTGCTTGAATTTGATTGTTTTCGAGTAAAATAGTAGCATCTTTAGAATGCTTGGGAACCTCGCTTTTGGAGGTGGATATATTTTCTTGCATATTACATATACTATTAGATTTATATATTTTTTTCAATATTTTTAGACACTTTTTCCGAGTATTAAATCAAAAAAAAGCATATACACAACACAACCCAAGCACCCAATACCTAATGTAAAAAAAACAGAAAATTGAATCAACTCTATGCCACCAACTAAGTTTGCACCTGCAGGTATGAGGTTTAGAGGTAAAAAAATTGGCAACAAAAATAACGCACCCAAACCACTTAAAACATTTGATGACTTAAGCAAGTAGCCAATAATACAGCCGAATTGCAAGCATATTGCCTGCACTACTATGATTTCAGCGAATAATGTTAAAGGCATGTCTCTACCGTAGAGAACTAAAAAAAGAAAGAAGATCGAGGGCAATGTATAAACAAGATAAAAACAACCTAGTCGAATAAATGCATGTAATGATATTCGATAATGACTTAACTGCCAAGCATGCAATGGAAAATCATTTCGCCAGATTAAGTGCATCGAGTTTAGCTGCAACCAGATGCTCATAATCCATAAAAGTGCAAAATTTAAGATCTCAGCAACTTCATTTGAATGTA
>JAQWRO010000117.1 GCA_029243665.1 Gammaproteobacteria bacterium | reverse complement strand
TTCATTAAAAAATTGAAAATTGAAATGTGGTTCTATAAGCTAAGTCCTAGGAGTTGTATATTATGAAAAATATTGGCAAAAGTAAGCTGCTTTTATTTATAAAAAGTAATACGCCTTTATGGGTGATTAAAAGTTATATCTTTTTTAAGTATAGATATCATTTCAAGAGAAGAAAACTAAGAGTAAATAGAGATAAATTTGTAGATCAGGTAAGGCAAAAGCTAACCCTCGATCATAATTGGTTTACACATGCCATCCCCTTATGGCTAATTGCATTTAGTAACACAGGTTTTGAAGCCTCAAAAAAAATAAAATGTTTAGAAATAGGAAGTTTTCAAGGATTATCTGCCTACTTTACACTAAACTATTTTAGTAATGCTAGCTTGGTTTGTGTTGATACCTGGGAGGGCGCAGACGAACATCGAAATCACGCTGGAACCACTAAGGAAATATTAGACAGTATCGAGGTAACCTTTGATAAAAACCTTTCAGTTTTTTCAGAAAGATTGGAGAAGTTTAAAGGCACTTCCTTAGCATATTTTAATAAGCATTTTGCACTAGATACCTATGATATGATTTATGTAGATGGTTCACATCATTCTGATGATGTTATCGTGGATGCCGTAAAGTCATTTGAGATGTTAAAGGTTGGTGGCCTACTCATTTTTGATGATTATTTTTGGACGTATTACAAAAGAAAGATAGATAATCCAATAGGTGCTATCAATGCTTTTTTAAGGCTCAAGCGTCATCAGTTGAAAATTGTAAGTTTTGGTTCCCAGTTGATTGTGCAAAAAATATCGAGTTCAGAAAGATAGCTACTGACAGGCATTTTCAAAAATGTATGCCTATTTCATCACATCTATGTTTGAAAACTAAATGCTATGTTTGATATGATCTAGGTATGGCTAATGATTTGAAAATGAAAGTGGCTAATGCCGTTTTTGAAACGCTTAATCCAAATGATATTATTGGGATTGGTGCTGGCTCAACCGTAAAGTGTTTGGTTGATCTCATGATAGAAAAACAATTTAGTGCAAAGGGGTTGGTGGTTGCATGTCCTGATTTGTCACAACAGTTCATGGACGCTGGATTCGAAGTGATACCCGCTAATTCAGTCAGGCATATAGATGTTTATGTCGATGGTGCAGACCAAATCATTGAGTCTAGGTGTTGTTTAAAAGGTGGCGGTGGTCGACAAACCATGGAAAAACTTTTAGCTAATATGGCAAAATCCTTCATTGTGATGGTGGATGAAAGTAAATGGTCTAACCGTCTTGGAAAAAACATTCCTGTCTCTATTGAAGTATTGCCAGAAGCGCGAAGTTTTGTAGCAAGGCAATGTGTTCTATTAGGTGGGCAGCCTGTGTATCGCCAGGGTTATAAAACAATGCATAATAACGATATTATTGATGTATACGACCTACCGCTTGCAGAACCATTGGCTTTAGAAGATAAACTAAATGGCATCATAGGTATTGTGGGCCATGGTTTGTTTGCTTACTGCAGACCCAATGAAGTATTTATTTCAATGGGTAATGGCATAAGGCGGCTTAATTAAAGCTTGTTTTGAGGAAAAATTGATGAATATAAGTTTCTTTGTACATAGAAAGCCTTTGTTGAAAAGGTTTATTCAAAAAATTAAAGATGATGGTGTTTTTTATCATGTCATGATGTTTGTTCATAGTGTTTTAAAACAGCCTATGCAAATTGAACATGTTAAACAAAAAATATTAAAAACCTTGATTCAAAAACACAACTATAAGGTTGCTCATGGTCCTTTTAAGGGTATGAAATTAAATGAGAATCCGATATGGTCAAAATATGATCTTATAACACAAATGCTTGGTGTTTATGAAAAAAATGTGCTCTCGAAGATAATCGAATTTAGTCAAATAGACGATAGTCTTTTTATTGATTTGGGCGCTGCAGATGGTTATTTTGCAGTAGGTGTTGCCTCTGGTGGTATTTTTAAAAAAGTTTGTGCTTTTGAAATAAATAAAAAATCTCAGCAGTGTATGATTAATATTGCCAAGAATAATGATTGTATGGATAAGATTAATGTTTATGACGAAGCAAATTATGATTCAATTAAAAAGCTCCTACATAACGAGAAACATTCACCAACTATTTTAATTGATATTGAAGGCGCTGAATATACTTTGCTTGATTCCAAGATGTTATCTTTGCTTTCAAATTGTAATGTTATCTGTGAGCTTCATCCATGGGTTAAAAGAAACGGTAAAAGAGTTTATCGCAAAGTCGAAGAAGAAAATTTGTTGAAAAATGCTTCAAAGTTTTTTGATGTTGAAATGATTCAACGAGAAAGTTATAGCCCCAATGACTTTGAAGAGTTATCAGGTTTTAACGAAGTAGAGCGCTTAATTGCGCTTAGTGAGGGTAGAGGGCCTAACATGCATTGGCTTGTTTTAACACCCAAGAAAAATTGAGATGTTTTTAATTTATCTCAATAATGCGTTTGATAATGGCATCATGTGACTCCCCAATGCTTTCTTGAATTCTTTGTAGTTGCATAATAATACTAATAGTCGTTGATGCTTTATCTAATACACGATCATAGTATCCTCGTCCTCGCCCCAGGCGCTTATTGTCTTGATCAATGCCTAAGCACGGCACAATGATACAATCTAGCTTGTCAGTTTCAAAAAGGGATGTATGATGTTTGGTTTGGAAGCCTTGAGACATGGTTTTGGGTTGGGAAGGATCATATTCAATGAAACACATTTTTTTACTGTTATCTAATGTTGGTATGTATAGTTTTTTACCTAATGCAATCAGTGCTTGATAGAAAAGAGTAAGGTCTATTTCAGGTTGAATGGCAATATAGCCGCCAATGTGTTTAGCAGAAATAATTTCTGGTAGTGCTAGGAGTTGTTTAATGTCTTTATCAGAAAGGGGCTTTGGGGTAAGTTTTTTTAATTTAGTACGCCATTGTTGTTTTAAATTGTCTGTCGCGGTCACTTGATTTAATTCCTGAATTTAATTTGACTAAGTGGGGTGTCGCACAAAGGTATCAGACTCTTTAGCGTGTAAATATGTCAACAACCTTTTCGCAGCATTACGCCCCAGACTGATGAGTGTTGATTCAGAATTTCCATCAAATAACCTACTCCAGACATTATCTATTATAACTTAAAAAATAATATTTTCAAAATATAAGTTTTTTAAAATTAGTCATTTTCTAGACCCTTTTAGTTTTTTTGGGTATGCTCAAATAGTTGGAATAAGATTATGCGTGTATTACAATTATTGCCAGAACTGAACCAAGGTGGGGTTGAACGCGGCACCATTGATATGGTGGAAGGCCTTAAAGCAATTGGTCACGATGCTCACGTGATTTCTGCTGGCGGTGCTATGGCCGCTCAAATTGAGTCATTGGGGGGTGTTCACCACATGTTGCCTATACATCGAAAACACATTAAATCGCTTTTAGTTGTCCCACAGCTGATACAGTTGGTAAACTCAATTAAACCAGATATCATTCATGTAAGATCCAGGGTGCCTGCTTGGTTGAATCATTTGGCTAAATCAAAATATATCTCTAAACCTGTTATCGTATCTACTTTTCATGGTCTTTATAGTGTTTCAGGTTACTCCAAGGTTATGACTAAGGCTGATCGTATCATTGCGATCTCGAATACAGTGAAAGAGCATGTCATTGAAAACTACCGAATCCATCCTGCTAAAATAAGCCTGATCCCTCGTGGCTGTGACACCAATCAATTTAAAACAGGTGATTTGTCTCCAGCATGGCAAAAGCAATGGTTTGAAAGTTTTCCTCAAACGAAAGATAAAAAGATTCTTTCATTGGTATCTCGTTTAAGTGAAAAAAAGGGCATTGATCATTTTATCAAGTTGCTCTCAAGATTAGATGATGATCACCACGGTTTAATTGTAGGTTCATTAGAACATTGTAAGCCTAAATTTTTAGCTTCACTTAAGGCATTAGTAAATGAACTTGGTGTGTCTGATCGGATAACTTTTTGTGGGCTGCGTCGAGATGTTCGTGAAATTTATGCGCTCTCAGATGTTACCTATGCATTAAAAATTGAGCCAGAAGCTTTTGGTCGAACAGTGATTGAAGCCATTCAAATGCAAACACCTGTGGTTGGTTGGAACATTGGTGGTGTGGCAGAAAGTTTAAATGTATTATTTCCAGAAGGGTTGATTCCATTGAAAGATGAACAAGCATTGTTGGAGAAAACGAAGTCTTTGCTTGCTCAAAAAAGCATCACCTTAAAAGAGAATATATTTACGAAAGATAAAATGGTTGCTGAAACCCTTGGGGTCTATGAAGCAATGCTTAGACAAAAAGATTTGGAGTATGAAAGTGTCCAATAAGCAAGCGTTATTATTAACAGGTGGTTTGCATGGCATGTTAAGCCAAGCTGCTGGTTTGGCAGATGCCCTTGGGTTAACTTTTGAGCACCATGCAGTCAAGCTTAAAAGAGGTTGGTCTAAGTTGCCAAGTCAGTGTGTGCCAGCAAAATCATATGTTTTTAACGAATCCTTGCCTTCAGCTCTGCCGAGCGTGTTGATTTCATGTGGCAGACACGCTGCCATTGCTTCTAAGCTATTAAAGGCTAAATATAAAGAAGATATTTTTACCATTCATATCCAAAACCCCATTATTCAAACAAAGTGCTTTGATAGTGTGATTATTCCCGAGCATGATCAATTCAATGGTGATGGTGTCGTCACATCTTTAGGGGCGATCCATAATTTAAAGTATCATGCCATTGAAGAAAGCATACACGATCAGCATTGGCCACAATCAAAACGCAACCAAGTAGCTGTTATTCTTGGGGGGCCGACAAAGAGTTTTAATTGGACAACAAAATCGATGGCTAGCGCCATTGATTCTTTGATTCGGGCAGCAAAAATAAATGACTACCAATTGGTCTTTGTTCCTTCGAATCGAACCCCTGAAGATACTCTGAATATGATCAATGCAAAATTAACTACGCCGCATCAACTCGTCTCAAATATCACTCGATCCGTCTATTTAAATGCCCTACGTGCTTCTAGTCACTTAGTGGTTACTTGTGATTCAGCATCGATGCTTTCAGAAGCTTGTTTCACAGGAAAACCTGTGTATTGTTTAACATTCCCACCAAGGCGCGAACAAGAACGACTGGCAAATTTGCATCAAAGTTTGTATGCTAAAGGGATGGTCAGGCCATGGCAAGGTACGTTTGATTCATGGTCATATACCCCATTAAATGAAGCGAAACGCATTGCGCAAATGCTTAAGGAGAAATATACAAATGTCTTTTTATGAACAATTAAAAACAAATACACAAATGTATGTGGATCCATTTAATCATTGGGAAATCAATCAGCCGCTCAGTCAGACCATGATTGATGAAATTGTGAGTGCAGACATCAAAGACCCAAATAAAGAAGGGTTGGCATATGATGGTACAAGAGCTTTAGATGCTGGTTCTGGTGACTTTCGCAAGGGTATTGTTTCGGGTGGTAAAGCAGACCCATTTCGTTGCTATGTTACAAAAGAGAATGCCGCTGAATTTCCAGCTTTAACAACTTTAATTGCTTCATTGCAAGCCCAAGAAACGCATGAACATATGGGTAATCTTATTGGTAAAAATTTGTCAAATGCCTATGTGCGTTTAGAAGTGATTTGTGATAGGCAGGGTTTTTGGCTAAAGCCGCATTGCGACATTGAAGAAAAATTATTGTCTGGTTTGTGTTTTGTGAATTTATGTGGTGAATCTGAGGGTCTAGGTACAGACCTTTATGATAAAGATTTAAATTTAGTAAAAACGGTGCCATACCGACATAATTATGGCTATTTCTTTACCAGTGGTCCAAATACGTGGCATGGGATGGAATTAAAAACCATCCAACAAGAAAGAAGATGTATCCAGGTTAATTATGTCACGTTCCCAACGGATTGGCCTGTTGCCAGTTAAGCTTTGCTGACTGGACGAAATCCCCGATGTATTCTATGCTTATAGTATGTTGCAGCATATAAAAAAACGTATTGAGTCTTTAGCTCAATCCATCGAACATCGTGCCATCGTCATTGTGCCGGGTGCAGGTTATGTATACAGAAATTTAGACGTTGATTTTCCTTTTCGACAATTCAGTGATTTTGCATATCTTTCTGAGTGGTATTATCCAGAGTCTTGGTGGCTATTAAGAAAAGAGGGCGATGCTGTCCAAGTCGTTTTATGCTGCCAAGATTCAGATCCAACAATCGAACGCTGGGAAGGCAGACGGCTAACCCCTGAAGCCATTGTAGATCTTGGGCATGCAGACGAAGTTATTTATCGACAAGCGTTAGAGCCGCTATTAAAACAATGGTTGTCTGAAGTGCCAATAGTGTATTTTCCATTCGAAAAAAAGACGCAAGTAGAAGCATTGCTCACAGATGTTCTTGATGATTCTAATAGACGTCCTGTCAGGCCTAGAGCATATTTAGATGTGTCTCCAATCCTTGGAGCACAACGTTTATATAAGTCAGAAGATGAAATCAAACATATGCGTCATGCCTGTCAAATAAGTGCCAAAGCACATGAAAGTTTGATGCGCCAAGTTAAACATAAAACACATGAGTATCAACTATCATCTTTATTTAGAGATGTTTGCTTTCAAGCAGGATCAGAACATTTAGCATACGAGTCAATTGTGGCGTCTGGCGAAAATGCATGTACTTTGCATTATCGTACGTGTCGTGATGCCATAGATCCAAATGGATTAATATTGGTGGATGCGGGCTGTGAATGGCAAGGATACGCGTCTGATATTACTCGGACGTTTCCTGCCAATGGTCGATTCAGTTCTGAACAGCGTGATATTTATCAGATTGTACTTGAGGCACAGCAGGCGGTTATCGATTTGGTTAAACCTGGTGTTGGGTTTGATGTGTTGCATCGCAAGGCAAATGAAGTTATGTCGCAAGGCATTCAAGATTTAGGTATTCTGTCGAACACTTCATATGATATAAAAGATTTGTTTTTTCATGGCGTGAGCCATTGGCTTGGGCGTGATGTGCATGACCCTTGTCCCTATTTAGATCAAGAAAATCATCCAATGATCCTTGCGCCAGGCATGGTTCTAACAGTTGAGCCAGGGCTGTATATTTCAAATCAATTAAAGGAAATATCACCAGCCTATCACAGCATCGGCATACGCATTGAGGATGATGTTTTAGTGACTGAACAAGGTTCAGATGTGTTAAGTAAAGATTGTTGCAAGACAATAGATGCAATAGAAGATATAATGAAGTCATGACAGACGTAATCATCATTGGTGGTGGCTTTCCTGGTTTGGTAGCAGCCATTGCCTGTTCTAAGTTAAATTTAAAAGTGCAATTATTTGATGTTAAAGATAGCCTCAAAGATAGCCAATTGCATGCCTTTAAACCCATCGTGCTTAATGCCGCCAGTTGGCAATTGTTACAAGCGCTGAATGTTGCCAAGGCGCTTGAGCCAAAAGCCCATGGGCTTAAGACAATGCATGTGTTAAGAGATACCTGGTCGACTTTTTCGTTTGATGCAGATCAAAGGCGCCATCCCCATTTAGGGTATGTTGTGATGGGTTCTGATTTACAAAATGAACTTGCTAGAAAAGTCGAGCAAGATCAAAACATAACATGTTTTTTGAATGCAAAAATAGATTCGATTGAAGCTGGTGCCCAGCCTAAAATACACTTAGCTGATAAAGCGTATGCTGCAAGGTTACTTATTGTAGCTGATGGTAGACAATCTGAAAATCGCACAAAGTTAGGCATGGCTTATACTCAATCTGAATGGGATAAAAATGCGCTGGTTGCATCTGTTGAACTTGAAGATTCTTGTGAGGATGCTTATTTGCGTTTTGTTTCAGGTGGCACGGCTGCATGTATCCCAACGGCCAGTGGCATGCATCAAATCATATTGGCAAAACAAAAGTCGGATGACATTTTTAAGCTTGATGATGAAGCGCTTTTGGTTTCTTTAAAAGAACATATGGCAGATATTTGTAAGATTAAAAAATTACATCG
>JAQWRO010000066.1 GCA_029243665.1 Gammaproteobacteria bacterium | reverse complement strand
CATTTCCTAAATTCAAAAAATCATTTTCAGTAAATTCTTTATTTTGAATTTTTTCTAAAAGACCTCTATTAAAATCAAATTTATTTTTTTGAGTGATAAGTTCCACAACTTCTTTTTTAATTTGGTCATCTTTCAGGTCAGGTTTTTTTTGTTCTACAGTAGACTTTGAAAAAAAACTGAGCCAGATAACCAATCCTAGTAACGGAATTAAAAAAACCACCATTGAATTCATATTTCATCCTCTTATTAGCTCCGAATATTGTAACCTATTCATTTTAAAACTTGAAGACATGAAATTGATTCAGTCATAATAAGTTATACGCCCCGGTGGCACAGCTGGATAGCGCGATCCCCTCCTAAGGGATAGGTCGCAGGTTCGAATCCTGCCCGGGGCGCCAAACGAACCACTTATGCTTCTTGAAAAAGGCCATACCTACTTTTGGCATCAGGTATTGTTTTTGTAGCCAATTCCTTTTGGAGCGCAGTGATCACATCTACCAATGCTAAATCTGATTTCTGTTCACCATTCACACAACGGATTGACACCGTAGAGTTGTTTTGTTCGGATTCCCCAATGATAAATTCATAAGGCACTTTTTTTAGTGTGTAATCACGAATCTTAAACCCGAGCTTTTCGTTACGTTTATCGAGCTTTACTCTAAAGCCAGCCTGTTTGAGTGTTTGCTCAATTTCTTTTGCATAATCCATAAATTGATCTGAGACTGTTAAAATCGCAATCTGAGTCGGGGCTAACCATAATGGCAAACGCCCTGCATAGTGTTCGATCAATATACCAATGAATCGTTCAATTGAACCAAAGATCGCACGATGAATCATGATTGGTATTGCTTTTTGGCCTTGATCATCTATGTAGAAAGCGTTAAGTCGACCTGGCATCGAGTAATCAATCTGAATGGTTCCGCATTGCCAAACACGACCTAAGCAGTCACGGAGATGAAATTCAATTTTAGGCCCATAAAACGCACCTTCATTAGGCGCAAGGGTATAAGCAATTGACTGCTTATCACACGCATTTGAAAGTGCTTGTTCTGACTTATCCCAATCTTCGTCGGAACCAATTCTTTTCTCTGGACGAGTTGCAACCCGCACTTCGATGTCTGTAAAACCAAAGTCTTTATATGTGTCATAAACCAATGTAATGAGTTTAGCAACCTCATCATCTAGCTGGTTGGGTGCACAAAAAACATGTGCATCATCCTGTGTAAATGCCCTTAGTCTCATCAAGCCATGTAGCGCGCCTGATAGCTCATTCCTATGCACAAAACCAAACTCACCCATTTTAAGAGGCAAATCTCGGTAACTTTTAAGACCAACATTATAAACTTGTAACCCACCAGGACAATTCATAGGCTTGACACAAAAAGTTTTGTCTTCAGCCTCTGTGACAAACATATCATCTCTAAATTTTTCCCAGTGACCAGATGCTTCCCACAATGATTTATCTAAAATCATTGGGGTTGCGATTTCTTCATAATCAAATTCGTATAGCTTTTGTCTCATATAATGAATGATGGTTTGATAGAGCACATACCCATTGTGATGCCAAAACACCATACCTGGTGACGTGTCTTGGAAATGAAATAAATTCATTATTTTTGCAAGTTTACGATGATCCCTTCTCTCTGCCTCTTCCTGCTGGTGAAGATAAGCTTTTAGGTCCTCATCATTACCCCAGGCAGTACCATAGATTCTTTGTAGCATTTCATTGTCTGAATCACCACGCCAATAGGCACCAGCAACCTTAGTTAACTTAAAAGCACCTAATAAACCAGTGTTTGGGACATGTGGTCCTCGACAAAGATCAATAAAGTCACCTTGTTTATAGAGGGAGATGGTTTCAGATGCATCTAGATCACTTATAATTTCAGCTTTATAGTGTTCACCTTGTTCTTTAAAATAAGCAATCGCTTTATCTCTTGGCCAGACCAAGCGCTCAACTGGCAAACGTTGCTTAACAATTTGTTTCATCTTTTTTTCAATCGCAGGCAGCTCTTCTAGTTTAAATCCAGCTGGATGAGAAAAATCGTAATAAAAACCCTTATCAATCACAGGTCCAATGGTGACTTGCACATCTGGATATAACGTCTTTACAGCATGGGCAAGCAAATGTGCTGTTGAATGTCGAATAACATCCACTCCATCTTCACTGGTTGCTTCTAAAAACTGAACACGCGTACATTGATCAATCGCCGCGCTTAAATCTAAAATACGATCACCGACTTTAGCCGCTACCATGTGTTTTAATTTACAAGACTTGACCACATCAGCGAAAGACTGAGCGTCATTAGTTTCAACTTCCTTACCAATATTTTCAACGTGTAATGTACTCATTTATACCTTCTTTAAGCTCCAATCATAAAAAAAAACATTATATCATTGCAGCTTGAGAGAAACCACATTTATAATAAGATTTTATGGCTTAATATAAAGATAGGTATTATGAATAGACAGCGATCACATTTAACCCTTGGATTAAAGTACTTCGAGATTCAATTAGGCATCTTAATCAGTTATGTCTTTTATCATGGACCACACACACCATCCAACTTTGGACTTTCTGCACTGGGTGGTCTAATCGGATTTATTTTATATCGTCAAATACATGGTCAATCGAGAGACGTTGGTTCGTTGCCACTCGCAAACATCTTAATTACCTTAACTCTGTGTCACTGGTATTGGGTTGGCAATACTCAATGGAATATCCATATCTTGATCATTAGTATTTGTCTGGCATTGGCTTATTTCCCGCTCCTTAAATTCAAACACTTATCTAAAACAAAAGTGCTACCACATGCATTGATATTTATCGCTGCCATTATCGTTTCTAGCATGATTGAAAACATTCTAACTTACTGGATTTTTTTCAACATTGTTGCAAGCATCTATTTAATCAAACTCATGCCACGCACACTCATCATTGGCTTACTTAGAACTATTTTTGCTGTTTGCTTTAGAGTGCGTTTAGATGGTCTTGAACATTATAATAGTAGACGTAAAAGAATTGTCATTGCCAATCATCAATCATGGCTTGATGGGTTGCTTTTGTCTGTATTTTTACCTAATGAACTTACATTTGCAGTAAACCGATTTACAGCACAACGCTCATGGTTTAAATATTTTGATTTTTTAAACGACCACGTTGCACTTGATCCATCTAAACCACTTGCTCTTAAAACATTAATTGAGGCTGTAGAACAACATAAGACAGTTGTCATCTTCCCTGAAGGAAGGCATACCGTAACCGGTGCATTAATGAAAATTTATGAAGGGCCAACGATGGTTGCCTTAAAAACAGGGGCCGACTTCATACCTATTCGCATCGAAGGCTCACAGCATTCTTATTTTTCAAGATACTTAAGAGGTAAAAGAAGACTATTCCCAAAAATCACGCTAGAAGTTATGGCGCCTCGCAACATCAATCATGAATCCCCCAAAGTAAAGCAAGGCACTGTTTTATTTGATATTATGCAAGATCTAATGTTTTATTCCTCTCAACAAGAAATTGGTCTATGGCAAATGCTTCTTGAATCAAAAAAACTTTATGGTCGTAGACATGTGATCCTTGAAGACTATAAACATTGCCCTGAGAAATATGGTAAATTCACGCTGAAATCAGCTGTCATCGGGCATGCCGTTAGCCACCTACTGCCTCATAGATGGATTGGTATTTTACTGCCAAATAGTGTGGCATTTTCAGCCACATTATTTGGGTTATGGTCACAAAACAAAAGTGCACTGTTACTTAATTTCTCTATGTCATCAAAAGCATTGATTGACACAATTGAACCAATTGGCTTAAACCAAATCATCACTGCTAAAGCATTTATTGAACACCAAAAACTAGAACCCTTAATCGAAGCATTAAGAGACAAAGGCATTAAAATTGTTTACATTGATGATATAAAAATTAATCTCAGTTCAAAATTCATGGGATTAATAAAGTCACTCGGCTTCTGCAATCATCACGTTGATATGTCAGATCCAGCACTGGCACTATTATCCTCAGGCTCAGAAAAAACACCCAAAACAATTATTTTGACACACAAAAACCTCACCTCGCAAATCACACAAGCATGTACCAGCATTGACCTTCATGCAAAGGATGTATTGTTTAATACCCTACCAGCATTTCATGCATTTGGGCTGTCGATTGGTTTACTGGTCCCTATTTTGAGTGGCGTACGATCTTTTCAGTACCCAAATCCATTGCATTACCGGTTAATTCCTGAACTCATTTATGGCTGTGATGCAACCATATTACTCGGTACAAACACATTCTTGAGAGAGTATGCAAAAACAGCACATTCATATGACTTTTATAACATACGTTACGTTTTTAGTGGCGGTG
>JAQWRO010000115.1 GCA_029243665.1 Gammaproteobacteria bacterium | reverse complement strand
CTGAGACAACTGACACATCACATAGAACTCTTTTCCAGACGATGCAAAATGAGGCATGGCTAAACCATTTGATTTAGAGCGCTTTTCAAGGTCTAAATCATAGCCTGCAGATTGAACTAAACTAATGTATGGGAGTTTATGCTTTAAAGCGATTTCAAGGGCTCTAGCCCATTTTTTATAGGCGTAAACATTTAATGTCCCACCTTTCACTTGGTGATCGTTCCCAAAAACAACAACCAATTGACCTGAGACAAAACCTAGGCCTGCAACTGCACCTCCACCCAAAGGTTGATCTGTTCCTTTCGCAGCCAATGCACCTATTTCAAGAAAAGGTTGTGCGTCATCCAACAACCATTTAAGTCGCGTACGAATGCCATATGACTTCTTTTTAGAATCAACCTGAACATCAACCTCATCAAGACAACCGAGCAATGCATAATCTGCCTGCATCTCTTCGAGTTGTTTTAATTGGCAACTTCGATTTAATTTAAAAGTATCTGATTGGTTATCAATGTAATCATTTAATTCATGCATCTAGTTAATTTAATCTATTTCATTAACTTTTACCAATAAAAAAAGACAATTTTTTTAAGTCTTTACGCGCAAAACCACACATTTCTCAATTACTTAAACTATAATTAAAGTATGGCATCAAGTGAGAAAAACCAAATACCACAAACTTCTGAAACACCAGAGACACAAGCATCACAAATAGACTCCCAGGCGCTTTTTAATGAGTATAAAAAACTTGCTGATCAAGCTCATGACCAGCAAGCACTCATAAAACTCAGAAAAGAATTAATTTTAAAAGCAACTAACACCGATGACCAGACGCTATTGGCTGCCATTGAAGCGTGCAATCATTACATAGAAACTAAATGTAATGATGTCCCAGAAGTAAACTATCGCTATTGTAATGAACTCTTTGCACATGGCTTTTTTTGTTTTTTTGGCACGGTCATTATCATATTGACTTTATTTAGTGTTTTCAGCCCAACCTTACTTGTACTAGCACCTGCATTTCTTGTCATGAGCTTATCCATTGGCTTTACTTTTAAAAATGCCGTTCAATACCTTGGTTCACCAGGTATCTTTAAAAACACAACTGAGTTTACTAAACTCATTTTGAGTTTGGCAGTAACTGCAGAAATCTTTTTTTATAACCTTACTGATGTAGCAGATATAACCTTTCAATCATCAGGTTTTCTTGCAACCATTGTTCTATCTCTAGGACTTATCACTTTAATGCTATCTGGTTATATTTTTGCTTTAGCCATTAAAGCACGTCAAGAAATTAAGAGTTATTTAAAGTACCAAGAGTATTTCAACAAAGTTATTGAATTAGAAAATGACTTCATTATTCTGAATGAATTAAAAGAAGGTACCTTTACAAAATTTTTGAAAATAGGAAAAGAAAACAACCTTTTTGATAAACTGCAAGACGAAGATATAGAATCTTTTAAAAAGGAAGTTCAATCATTAATTAATGAAGACTATGATGAAAATGCGCACCCAAGGAATAAATTGACCGAACTTATTGGTGCAAATGATGCACACAAAGTTGAAAAAGCTATCTATCAAGCAAAAAAATTTGAAGCTTTTAAGGCTGAAAATAAAGAGACATCTGAGCTTCTTAAAAAGTCTTTTAAACAATCAATGCCACTTGTTGCAACACTTGATCAAAAGTCTTATGACCATGAAAAAATCACTTTATACCTAAGGGGTATGATTGGTGCTATGGGTGGAGATAGCGCCGACCAAAAGCCTTCTAGAGAGCTTAGCAACCATTGCTTAGCACAAATAAAATCTCTTTTACAAAACAAGGACGGTGAGTTTATAGATGAGAACGCGTTAAAATGCTACACGATTTTGGAACTTGAAGCTCGATTGGTACAGATGGACCAGCCTTCCATCAAAAACATCCCATATCGACTGACTGCAGATGCTTTATTAATTTTTTCTTCGATGGCGCTTCATATCATGATTGGGTTTGGTGTAGGTGCCACCATTTATTTTACAGCACCTATCTTTGTACTTGGGGTATTGAGTTTGATTTTATTCACCTTCAATGAATACCGAGACTTTAAAAGAAAACATTTCATACTGGGTATATCTACCACCTATATTTCATTTATCATGATGATGGTGATTTTCGTAGCCATTGTTGGCGGCATAGGTTTTAACCCATTGTTCTTGGGTTTTGGAATTCCCTTGGTCCTATTGATGGCCTATACTGCAAAAAAGTTTTGGCTAGAGCCTAAACAAGATCTAATGGTCGCAGATATTGAACAATCTATCCAAAAATTCAGTGAGGATAAAAACACATCATCACAAAAAGCTACTGAGCAA
>JAQWRO010000105.1 GCA_029243665.1 Gammaproteobacteria bacterium | reverse complement strand
ATATTATTGACAATGCAATTCGTTATTCAGGAGAACAAACAACTGTTGAAGTTAACATGTATAAAAAAGATCATAAAATTGTTCTTGATGTTCAAGATCAGGGTCCTGGATTATCAGACAAAATGAAAAAAAGAATTTTTGAAAGATTCTTTAGGGTCCTCGGTACAAAAGAACAAGGCTCAGGTCTTGGATTATCAATTGTTAAAGAAATTGTTTTAATCAATCAAGCAAAAATTTCTATTCTCGACAACACAAGTGGTCATGGCCTTTTAATTCGTGTAATATTTAATCCAATTAAACAATGAAAAAAAGTTACTCACGTTTTATGTGGATAACTGAGTGGATAACACAATTTGTTGTTTAAAAAACCCTGTATCCACCTACATAAATGTTTGTTTTGGATACTTTTTAAACAGAATTTAACAATATTATTCAAGAAGATGCGCAATACCATTGAATTGTCAGAAAAAAAAACACTTGTCCCCAATGTGGTGTGTAAGCGTGAATTTCATAAATTAGTTAACCAACAATCAATGTGGGCAAGAAATATATTCTTAACCTACAGTGATTTAATTCCAAGTTATGCCAGAAACATTCATTCAACATGGTATTTTTACCAAAAAATTAATGATATTGTTTTTGATGGACAAGCATCTTTAAATAAAGTTTTAAATTATTGGCAACAAACTCAATTTAAGTTATTAAATAATCATTATGACAAAAATGAGCATGATTTGGTTGCTATATTATTTAAGCACCTTTCTTATCACCCATCACTATACCCACTTTGGTTCTTTAATAATCCAGTTGATCAACAACTCTCTATTTTACCTTATCAATGGCAACCAATTGAGAATACTGTATTCGAAAAAAATAATTGGCATATTTCATTTTTAAATATTCATAAATTCAAACATTGCGATCAAAAACTCAAGTATATTAACAATTTTGATGATGTATCCCAATATATTACTGAGTCAAAAAATACATTAATCATAGTTTCTGAATTAAATGCTTATTGGATGCATAAACGACATTCATTAGATGCAGGAGTCATTGATACAAAGCCACTTACCAATCACCCATTACTTAATTACATTTCAGGGTTACTTAATAACAAATGGCAAAAACAGAATTTAACTGATACATACCTAACAACAAAATTATTTACTAATGAATGTCTAGAATATCTTTACGATTTTTTAGAAAATCAATCTTTTAGTGATATTGAACTAATAATTATAAAAAGAATTATTAAGTTAATCGAGGAAATGTCAGATGATCGAACACACTCTTTGCAAATACATCTAGAGAACCTTCTTTTATGGCTTGAGTCACACCAAGTAAGTATATATATCAGTCATGATAATACAATGATCACAACACCTAAGCATGCCTTTCCCTATATGTATGATGAATGTATCATTATTAATCTTGACAATACAGATATTGAAAAACTTTATTTTTCAAATAATCAAGATATTATAAATCTTAACTTTATGCACAATAATAACATTTACAGGGCTAAATCAAATTATCAAAATATTTCAGGATTCAAGCTTAATCAAGACAAATTCAACGTTACAGATTTTATTAAATTTCAAAGATGTCCCATCATATATGCTTGCCAAAACAAGCTTAAAATAGAGAATGAACAAGCCTCTGTACTGAAAATGCACATTGGTATTATAACCCACGCTGTTCTTGCAGATTTTTGGCTAACTATTAAAGATCAAGCTACTCTTAAGAAGCACACATCCAATGAACTTAAAACAATGCTAAACGACCTCATTGAGAAACATATTGAAACCATAGATAAAAATAAAAAAATTGATTTAGCTTATTGGACTTTTCAAAAATCTCATCTTACTCAAACAATCTTTCAATGGCTATCAAATGAATTGGATCGGACACCTTTTAAAGTTGTTGCCGTTGAAAAACAAATTCACCTTAATTTTAATGGCAAATTAATTAAAGGTCGAGTTGATAGAGTGGATTATATTGAAGGCTTAGGCTATTTCATTATCGATTATAAAACCGGGTATGCTCAATCAATCCAATCAACTTTAGAGGGTTTCCCAGACCCACAAATGCTTGTTTATACAAAAGCATTGGAATATGATATTGTTGGCATTGGGTATGCTTTGATTACTACAGGTCAATTAAAAAGCATTCAATTTCTAGACCAAACTCATGAAACAATTCCATACTATGAAATGCCCGATATTGAAGATATCATTCAGAAACATATAAATTTATTTAACGACATACTTAAACCACTACCCTATGAACCAAGGCAGTGCATCAAATGTGATTTTCAAAGTATTTGTCATCATGCGAGCAGTTCAAAATGAACACACTTATAGATTTAAAGCAAAGAAAACAGGCACTAAATATTGATCAATCATTTATAGTTCAGGCACCAGCTGGATCAGGCAAAACTGAATTATTAGTACAAAGGTCAATTAAATGCCTATTAAATGTTGATATGCCAATACAGGTTCTAATCTTAACATTTACCAAGAAAGCAGCCAAAGAAATCAATGAGCGATTGAAATCATATATAATAGAATTAGATAAAAGAAGCGAAAGGCAATCAGAAACACAACGCTTACTTTTATTATTAGACAAACATATTCGTCTAAAAAAATGGGATATACAATCAGATACAACATTCGATATCTGTAAAACTTTCGATAGCTTCACCTATCAATTAGCTGATTTATCTATTAATCTTGTCACACATACTGAATTGCTCTATGAAAAAATTATTGATAATATTTTTCATGGGGATGATTATGAACTCATAAGAAATGATTTACACCCAGTTTTAACTTACATCAACTATGATTATGAAAAACTACAAAATCTTCTAATTGACTTAATCAAAAAAAGAGATCAATGGCTTTCTCCATTATTAGATGTAAGACAAACTCCCCAACAAATTTATAATGATTTTTATCAATTTTTAATTGATATGATCATTGATTATTATAATCATAACCACGAGTTTTCTGACTTAATTCATTTAGCTGGTGATGTATTAGGTATAAACCGAGCATCATTAATCAATTGGTCGCTCAATGATTGGCAAATTTTAATTGAAGCTTTTATTACCAAAAAAGGCACATGGCGCAAAAGATATACCAACAATTTAATTAATAAAGAACTAAAATCAAGCATCAATGAATTATTATCAGTACAAAAATCCCGTATTGCTGAACTTATTTTTTATCTAAATGGCCTATCTAATCAAATGCCCAAAAAAAATATTTTAATATTAGGTTATCTACAATCATTACTTCCAAAAGTTTGTGCCATTTTAGATGTTAACATGCAAGCACTCAAGCAATGTGATTTCACTTATTTAACCGTTAAAGCAATCGAACAGTTAAGGTCTGATCAATTATCTCAATCTAATCAATATGCCATGCAAATCAAGCATCTATTAATTGATGAGTTTCAGGACACCTCACATCTCCAGGCTGTTTTAATTGAATCACTTATTATGCTTTGGGAAGCAGAAAATCAACATAGTTTATTTATTGTAGGCGATCCAATGCAGTCAATTTATAAATTTAGACAAGCAGATGTTAGACTTTTTAAAAAAGTTCAAAGTAAGGGTATTGGTTTTATTAAACCCATCGCACTTTCCTTAAGTAGTAACTTTAGATCGTCATCAACTTTAATTGATCATTTTAACAACACTTTTAAATACATTTTTCCAGATAAAGATGACCTACCACTTGGCGGCATCGCCTACCATCCATCAACAGCCGTTCATGAGCGTAAAGGTAAAATTTACTGGTGGGATGATAACGAAATAAACTCAATTCTTAATTATGTCCAACAGGTTCCAGAAAGTGAAACAGTTGCAATTCTTGCTCGTTCAAGGTCACATTTGTTACCCATTTATCAAGGCTTACCATCTACTGTTAATACCCCAGGCTTATTCTTTCTATATGAATATGCTTGGATTCAGGAAATAGCTGCTATAACAATTGCAATTTATCAGCCAGATGATATTGCTAGACTAGGTATTCAACGTTTGTTTATATTGAAAAAATCATGGGCAAACATCATAAACCATGATATTTCAGAGGTTGAGTCAATGTTGCATAAACAAATAGAATATGCACAAAAAAACATTGATCTTATATACGCTTCACAGCTTCTTATGCCAATCCTAGAATCCTTTCTTCCTAATCATTATCACCACCCTATTTCTCAATTCTTTCTTAATCAAATTGATATTATGCAAAATGAGTCTGTTTGCATTAACCGTAAGAATATACATTTTCTTTTAACAAATATTAGACCTGATGTTTCTCAAGTTGAACCCTCTAACATACAACTTATGACAATACATCAATCCAAAGGGCTTGAGTTTGATCATGTTATCATTCCTAGCATACATTCACGGTCAATGCATGACCCAGACCAGTTGATTCACTGGTTTCAATATGACACTCAAAAACCAATGATGATTGGGAATATACAGGATAAATCAGATCATATTGATATGATTAACAATGTATTGCGATCTTTAAATCAGAAATCGAATTTCTATGAGATGCAACGTTTATTATATGTTGCTGCAACCAGGGCTAAAACTAATTTAATCTATGTAGGGAAATCAGATAAGAATAATTTAAGTTTTGCCAAATTTTTAAAACAAGCTAACATTGAACCAATCAAACCAACTACAAATAAAAACCCTATATGTTTTCAATCTGAGTATAATGTTTCACCGCTCATTGATGTTGTTAGACCTATTAACGCAATACCAAAAAAAACTTTCGCAATTCAATCCAATAATGAAAATAGTAGTTTTGGTTCTGCAATACACCATATACTTGAAACTTTCATTAGCTTAAACATAACATTAAAAAATGCCTTAACTAATCATTCTCTCTTAAAATTATGCAACCATTATAATAACTACTTTACTTCAACTGCTTTTACAAAACTATTTATTAAATTATCAGATAGCGATCTTGCAACTTGGTTATTTGAACAATGTGAACAACAATGGTGTGAACTTACACTGAATGGCCCTAATCAAACAATTATTCGCATTGACTACATGTTTATAAAAAATAATAAATTATATTTAATTGACTTTAAAACAAATACAAAAGATTTCTCTAATTTTGTTGATCAATTATCCATTTATGAAGATGCAGCGGCTAACTTCCTTAATAAAAATCTTGAACAAACGCTTATTTATAACCCATTAGAAGACGTTATTTATGATAAATGTGGTAAACGGGTTCATCTTGAAATGATTATGTGATAAATTCATATAAATGAATAAATTATCAAAAATACTTCAATTATTAGATGACAATCAAGCCATTGATATCATCCATATTTCAGTTAAGCAATTAACAACAATGACAGATGACATGGTTATTTGCGAAGGGAGATCTCAAAAACATATGCAATCACTTGCAGAAAAAATAGAGGAAGATAAATCTCTACGTGAGCATTACAAACCAAACCTATCCCCAAAGGGTGATCCTGATTGGATTATTGTGGACTGTGGTGATGTAATCATCCATATATTGAGTAATTGTGCAAGAAAACTATATGAATTAGAAAAGCTTTGGAGCAATGATCATTGAAAATTGAAATAATCAATCAATGTCATAAAATGCAACCCTGGCAAAAAGCGGGGTTTGATATGTATGCAAAAAGAATACCTGCTGAAATTATTCTTAATGAAACACTTCATTCGCAAAAAAAAATAAAAACATCTAAAACCAAACACTATACCATTGCGCTAGACCGTTTAGGAAAATCATTATCGAGCATTGAGATTAGTGAACGGCTAACCTTAATCACACAAAAATCCTCTCACATTATATTTAATATTGGTGCTTCAGAAGGACTTAATCAAACAGAAATTGACAGTGCAGATGAATGTTGGTCATTATCAGCATTAACATTCCCACACCAATTAAGTAAAATAATCTTAATCGAACAACTTTATCGTAGCTTTTGTATTTTGTCTAACCACCCTTATCATAAATAGCTTATGAAAAAAAATAACTCGCATATTTTTAAAACCAGACTCATCATTCTTTCTTTGATATTTTGTTTTTTTCTGTCTACTGTTCTATGCCAACTTGTTTACTTACAAATCATACAATTTAACAATTATAACAATAAAGCTCAGAAAAACTATTTAAAATCATTAGAAATCAAACCTAAAAGAGGGTTGATTTTCGATAGGAATAATAAAACACTTGCTGCAAATAAAGAAATCTTCATTATAAAGCTTACTGAGGATGATAAAGACATACGTGAATTTTTAGGCATTAAAAACACTAAAACAAATCAATACGAAGTTGATAAAATTGACATTATAAAATTAAAGAGCAACCCTCAATTTAGCAATAGAATTAACATAGAAGAACATACCATACGTCATTATCCATATGGTAAATATGCATTTTCAGTCGTTGGTTATGGCACAATGTTAGATAAAAATTTTCAACCAGCTAATGGTATAGAAAAACAATATCATGAATTGTTATCTGGAAGATCTGGTTATTACCAATACATACAAGATGCTAAAGGAAAGCAAACTCCAACCTCAAATATTATTAATGATCAAAGTGGCAATGATATTCATTTGACAATAGATATGGACCTTCAAAAAATTGCTTATCAATCTTTGAATGCTAGTAAAGGAGCTGTCATTATTCTAAATCCTAATAATGGTGAAGTATTAGCCTTAGTAAGTAAGCCAACCATTGATCCAAACGACATTCAAAACTTATTTTCTTCTCCTAATGCACTTGGGATCGATAAACCTTTATTTAACAGAGTCATTAGTGGTTTATTCTCACCAGGCTCAACCATTAAGCCATTCTATGCCCTTGCTGGTCTTGAACATAACCTTATCACTGATCAAACTGTCATTGAAGACCATGGATATTTAATGCTAGGTGGGCATAAATTTCATGATGTAAACAAAAATGGTCATGGCGTAGTTAACCTCCAAAAAGCTATTGCCGTTTCATGTGATACCTTCTTTTATCAGTTAGGTTTAAAGCTAGGGATAGATCGAATGCAACGGATTTTATTGGATTTTAAACTTGGTTCAAAAACTAATATAGATCTACCTAATGAAGCATATGGTCTTGTACCTTCTAAAGAGTGGAAAAAAAGAGTGCAACATGCGCCCTGGTATGGTGGTGACACTGTGATAACAGCCATAGGTCAAGGTGCATTGTTATCAACCCCTATTCAATTAGCCCAAGCAACTAGTATCCTAGCAAACAGGGGGTTTTATTTTCACCCTCATATTTTAAAATCAACGACAGATTTTCAAAAACAAGAACATAGTATTCTTCATCAAAAAATTAATATTGAAAAACATCTTCGTCAAAATTATGAAATTGTTGATTTAAGTATGCGTGATGCAATGCAACGAGGGACTGGTTATCACACATTTTCAGGGTCACCATACGCCATTGCTGGAAAAACAGGAACAACTCAGATTACTAGCAATATTCATACAAGAGAAATGGGGGTAGTACCCAAGAACTTAGCTGATCACTCTCTATTTATAGGCTATGCACCCAACAAAAAACCAGAAATTGTTATTGTTGTATTAGTTGAAAACTATGAAATGAGCGCTAGTCGTGTTGCTAAAAATATTCTAGATTATTACTTTAACAAAAGGAAACAAAACAATGTTATTACAATCTAAAGATGCTACTGGTGTGATCACAAAATTATTGATTTTATACATAGCCTTTGGATTTTTAATATTATATAGTGCAAGTGAGAAAAGCGTTCCAACGCTGATTGGGCAAGGAAGTAAAATCGCAATAGGATTTATACTAATGCTTATCATTAAACATTTACCCATGCGTTATATTAGAGATTTTGTTGAACCACTATATCTCTTAAGCATATTTATGTTGATTATTATATTTCTTGTTGGCACAACGGGGAAAGGCGCAACTCGATGGCTTAACCTAGGCTTTATCAAATTTCAACCATCTGAACTTATTAAATTGACACTTCCATTAATGTTGGCAAAAATTCTTTCGGAAAACATAAGAAAGCCAAACTTTTTTCTTGCTATTATAGCCGTACTTATTCCAATGGCCTTAATTTTACTGCAACCTGATCTTGGGACTGCGCTTATGATTACATTTATCTCATGTATCATGATATATGCTGCTGGAATCTCATCTATATTAATCAAAATCATAACTTGCTTGGGCATGGTTATTGCACCATTTATGTGGATATTTGTTCTAAGAGACTATCAAAAATCAAGAATATTTAACTTTATTAACCCTGAACTAGATCCTCATGGCTCAGGATATAACATTTTACAATCTAAGATTGCAGTTGGTTCTGGAGGATTTTCAGGACAAGGTTGGCTTAATGGAACTCAAATACATCTAAAGTTTCTACCTGAACATTCAACGGATTTTATATTTGGTGTAATTGCACAAGAGTTTGGTCTATTAGGTTGTATTACATTATTGACAATTATTACATTAATTGCCTTCAAAATTATTCAGTTTTGCTTCACAACCAATGAGCGTTTTAGTCAATTACTATGTATAGGTCTAATATCTCATTTTCTTTTATCAGCATTTATTAATGTTGGCATGGTCATCGGCATCCTTCCTGTAGTTGGGATTCCTTTATCATTAATTAGCTATGCTGGCACCCACAACATTATTATTTTAATAGGCTTTGGAATGATTCTTTCATGTATGTACACCGATTCAAACAAATTAATTAAGTGAGAATACAATGAAGAAAGTTTACATTTCATTTTTTTGGACAAGCTTAATATTAATAGCTTTTGTTTGGCATCCTTTTAAACCCATAAATCAAATTTATATTTATAAATTAATGCATTATAAGACCGATACAACTTATCAGCAATATTTACTCTTGAAAAAGCACAACATTGATACCATATATGGTGATATGGATATCAAAGGACCATTTTTATCTGTTATCGAGGCCCATCAGACCAATTTAGAGAAACAAAATGATGCATATTATAGAGAATTGCATTATTTACCAATTGTGAGAAAAAATCATGCAAATTAAAGGTACAACAATTTTATGTGTAAAAAAAGATAACCAAATATCTCTTGGTGGAGATGGTCAAGCAACTTTTGGACACACCGTTTTAAAAAAAAATGTCTCTAAAGTTAAAAGGCTTTATCAAGGCAAAGTCATTACTGGAATGGCTGGTTCAACTGCTGATGCATTTACTTTATATGAAAAGTTTGAAGCTAAATTAAATCAATTCCAAGGACAGTTACTTCGTGCTGCTGTTGAGCTTGCACGAGAATGGCGCACTGAAAAAATGTTAAGAAAGTTAGAAGCGATGATTATTGTTGCAGATAAAGACAATATTATTATGATCAGTGGAAATGGTGATGTTATTGAACCAGATGACGATGTTATTGCTATAGGATCTGGAGGTTCATATGCTTTATCAGCAGCAAAAGCTTTAATGAATCACACAGAATTATCTGCTGAAGATATTGTAAAATCAAGCTTAAGTATTGCTGGAGATATTTGTATCTATACAAACCAAAATCATATTATTGAAACCATTGATAGGAATAAATCATGAGCAAAGCATTAACACCTATTCAAACAGTACAAAAACTTGATAAATTTGTCATTGGTCAAGGGGATGCAAAAAAATTAGTGGCTATTGCACTTAGAAATAGATGGAGAAGACTCAATGTTGATCCACAAAATCAAAATGAGATTATGCCTAACAATATTTTGATGATCGGGCCTACTGGTGTTGGCAAAACAGAAATTGCTAGAAGGCTCGCCAAACTTGTGTCTGCTCCTTTTATTAAAGTTGAAGCCACAAAATTTACTGAGGTTGGTTACGTTGGCAAGGATGTTGAATCTATCATAAGAGATCTCATTGAAAATGCATTACATATTGTGCGAAAAAAACATATAAAACACATACAAAAAAAAGCACAAAAAGAAGCTTACAAAAAAATTGTTAAAATATTAATTCCTAAAGTTGATCCAGCAAAGGACAAAGAATTATTTGACGAATACTATAACAAAGTTTCTTCAAATGAAATTGATGACCAAATAATTGAAATAACCCTACCAAAGAAACAAAGCCAATTAGAAATTCTTGCACCACCAGGGATGGAAGAAATGACTACACAGCTACAAGGATTATTACAAGGACTAGGTAACCCAAAAAAGAAAAAGCAAAAAATAACAATAGAAGAGGCTAAAAACACATTAATAGAAATAAGTATTGATGAGCTCATAGATGAAGATAAAATAAAACAAGATGCCATTCAATTAACTGAAAATGAAGGCATTGTATTTCTCGACGAAATCGACAAATTAGCTAGATCACATCAACATCATGGTGAAGTCTCTAGAGAAGGTGTACAAAGAGATCTATTACCTCTAGTTGAAGGCACTGTTGTTCAAACAAAATATGGCAACATCGAAACTGATCATATTTTATTTATTGCATCAGGCGCTTTTATGGAAACAAGTCCAAATCAACTAATATCGGAATTGCAAGGTAGATTTCCAATTCGTGTAAAACTAAATCCTTTAACAGAAAAAGATTTAGCTGATATTTTAACAAAAACAGAGTTTTCTTTAATTAAGCAATATCAGGCATTACTTCAGGCAGACAATATTACTTTAACAATGAACAAAGAGGTCATCAATTTGATGGCACACATTGCTTATCAACTCAATGAGGAAAACCAAAACCTAGGTGCACGGCGTCTGAATCAAGTAATTGAGCGTGTATTAGAAGAGATTCTTTTTGAAGCACCCTATAAATCGTCAAAAAAAGTTGGTATTTCAGCAAAACAAGTTAGAGAATGCTTTGAAAAAGAATTAAATCAAAAAGATTTATCACAATGGATCATTTAAAAAACTTGCTTTTAACTATGAATTTAGTGTAGTATTAAAAAATATATATTGCGGGGTGGAGCAGTCTGGCAGCTCGTCGGGCTCATAACCCGAAGGTCGTAGGTTCAAATCCTACCCCCGCTACCATTAAAAAGGCCCAAATGGGCTTTTTTTATACTTAAAGGTAATTATTATGAACCCTAAAGATATTTTATTATTCATTAAAGCATTAGCATCAGAAAAGAAGGTGTCAACGGAATTAATCTTTGAAGCCGTTGAAAACACCATGGTTATATTATTTCAGAAAGATTTTGGTGAACACTCGCAAATCTCTGTAATGATTGATCGAAACAATGGTTCAATGCAAGGAAAACAAACATGGGAAATAATTAATGATGAGGAATATTTCCAATCTGAATTCAAAGACGCATACATTGCCTTAAAAGTAGCAAAAAAACTTGAGGAAAATGCTGAGATCGGTGGTGTAATAGAAGAGACACTTGATGTTGAAAATGGCTCAAGAATTGGTGCACACAATTTTAAACAAACATTACTTAGATTACTTAGAGATATTGATCGCGACAAAACTGCCAAAAGATTTGAAGATCGAATGGATGATTTAATTACAGGTGAAGTTAAGCGTTTGCTAAAAGACTTTCTTATCCTTGAGCTTCAAGACGGTACAGAAATGATGCTTCCAAGAAATGAACTCATTCCAAGAGAAATGATCAGATTAGGTGATCGTGTTAAAGCATGTGTGATCGGCATCAACGATCAGCGCCAAGGGCCTGTCGTAATTGTTAGCCGTTCATCAACGGAAATGTTAAAGTCTTTATTCTTATTGGAAGTACCTGAAATCACAGACGGTACAATTGAAATAAAAGCAGCAGCAAGAGAGCCTGGCATTAGAGCTAAAATTGCTGTTAAAGCAAATGATAAACGTATTGACCCAATTGGAGCATGTGTCGGCATGAGAGGCATAAGAGTTCAATCAATTTCCTCAGAACTTAATGGCGAGCGTATTGATATTATTAACTGGGAAGATGACCCAGCTAAACTTGCTATATCCGCAATCTCACCAGCAGAGGCTAAATCTGTATTAATTGATGAAACCAACAATATAATCAACATAACAGTTGATGAAGAGCAATTATCACAAGCAATTGGTCGCAATGGACAAAATGTAAGGCTCGCTTCACAACTATTAGGTTGGGAAGTAAATGTGTCATCAAATGAAACACAAGAAACATCATCGCTAGACGATCTTAATTTATCACAAGATATAGTTGAGCTGCTAAATACCAATGGAATAAATCACCTTGATGATTTTTCTTCAAAATCTGATGTCTTTGAAAGCATCGAATCATTATCAAGCGATGATAAAGTAAAGATATTAGGTAATGTTAAAGAATTAACGAAAACATCAACGCCACTTGATTCATTATTAAGCATAGATGATGTAACAATCATTCACCTTGAATCTGCTGGAATACACTCTATAGAAGAACTATTAGAGAAAGAGATCAATGATATTGAAAACATTGAGGGTATAGATACGGATATTGCCAATCGAATTTATGCGGAAGCGCAAATGTTAATTTAGGAGCTCTATTTTGGTTAAATCTAAAACAGTTAAAGAAATTGCAAATATAATTCAATATGAACCAGAAGTTCTATTAAATCTTTTAAAAGAAATAGACCCAAAGGTAAATAACATTAATGCGTCTGTCACGACCGACCAATATAGAGAACTTACGAAATTAATTAAACGAAAGAAACAATCTACTACTACACAAAGCTTTGTTTCTAAAAAAACTGAAATCCTTCAAGACCGTGTAATAAAAAAACCAGTCGAAGAAAAACCTGAAACAAACAAAGCTCCAAAATCCAGAATTAAAGAAAATAATACTGAAGTAGAAAATAGTGAAAAAGTTTTTGTTAAAGAAATCATTACCACTGAAACAAATCAAGAGGCGCCAGTAAAAGATAGTACGCCCCTAAACACCAATAAAAAGCTCATTTTAAAAACAGTAATGACGGCAAGAGAGCTATCGCACCAAATGGGCATAAAAGAAAAAGAACTTATTAAAGCGCTTTTCAAAATGAATATCATAGTAACTAGCAACCAATCGATTGATCAAGATACCGCTCAACTTGTTGCAGAAGAACTTGGCTTTACATGTGTTGTTGAAAAAGAAGAAAATAAGGAAATTGACTTTGCTGCTAATTTACACGATGAATTGAAATTTGAAAAAAGACCACCTGTTGTTACCATTATGGGACATGTAGATCATGGTAAAACATCTCTACTTGATTATATAAGAACAACTAAGGTCCAAGCAAAAGAAGCTGGTGGTATTACACAACATATAGGCGCTTATCAAGCTGAAACAAAACATGGATTAATTACTTTTCTAGATACACCTGGTCATGAAGCATTCACATCTATGCGTGCTCGTGGTGCAAAAGTAACTGATATTGTAATAATTATCATTGCTGCAGATGATGGGGTCATGCCTCAAACCGAGGAAGCCATTAAACATGCAAAAGCAGCGGAAGTTCCAGTGTTAGTAGCTATCAATAAATGTGATAAACCAAATATAGATTTCGAAAAAATTAAAACCCAACTGGCTCAGCATGACTTAACACCCGAAGAATGGGGTGGAGAAACAATGATTTTTCCAATTTCAGCTAAAACTGGCCAAGGCATTGAAGATTTACTTGAAGGTGTTTCTATTAATGCAGAGCTTCTAGATTTAAAAGCACCAATTAACGGTCCTATTCGAGCTTCAGTTATTGAATCAAGACTTGATAAAGGAAGAGGCCCGGTTGTGAGCCTTCTTGTTCAAACGGGAACATTGTCTATTGGTCAAATTGTACTTGCAGATATTGCAAGTGGTCGTGTCAGATCTATGTTAACTGACGCTAACAAGTCAATAAAAACTGCTTTACCAGGTATGCCTATTGAAGTTACTGGCTTCTCCTCTGCCCCAGCTGCAGGAGAAACAGCAATTGTTGTAGAGAACGAAAAAATTGCACGTCAAATTACTGAGGAAAGAATTAACACACATAAACAACATAAAATATCACAACATCAAAAATCGCTTCATGATGTCTTTTCAAATATTAAAAAAGACTCTGAAAAGACCGTTCTTAAAGTGATTGTTAAAGGTGATGTACACGGCTCTATTGAGGCAATTGAACATGCCCTATCACAAGTTGGAAACGATGAAGCTAGTGTACAAGTCATTTCATCTGGAGTAGGCTCCATTACAGAAAATGATGTCAACTTATCACTAAGCTCAAAAGCAATTCTGGTTGGATTCAATGTCAGACCCGATGCTGTCGCAAGAAAATTAATTGAGCAACAGAAAGAAATTAATATATTCTATTTTAACATCATCTATAATTTAATTGACCAAGTTACTAATGCACTAAAAGGACTTGTTGGCCCTCAAATGGTAGAGCGTATCATAGGATATGCCGAAGTAAAGGCAGTTTTCACTTCTTCTACTCATGGCTTGATTGCAGGAAGCATGGTTGTTGATGGCCTGTTAAAGAAGGATGCACCTATTCGTGTTTTAAGAAATGATATTGTAATATATGAAGGCGCGCTCGAATCCTTAAGACATTTCCAGAAAAATATTAAAGAAGCAAAACTTGGTACTGAATGCGGCATAGGTGTAAAGGATTATAATGATATTAAAGTTGGTGACCGTATAGAAGCATATGAAGTTATTGAAAAAGACATTAGTTTTGAATGAGTATTAGACAACAAAAAGCATCAAAGCAATTAAAAAAAAGTTTATGTGAATATTTCATTTTAAATAATGATCAAATGGATGAAATACCAAGCATGACTAAAATTTCAATTTCGAAAGATCTTAAAAATGCTACTGTATATATTTATGTCAATGAATCTATTGAAAAGACGCAGTCTTTTTGTAATTCTTTAAATAAAAAATCTTATAGCATAAATCAATTTATGATCAAACATGTTCAATTCAGAGTATTGCCTAAATTAAAATTCACGCCAGATAAAGAACAACGTGAAATTGATGACATCCAAAAACTACTTAACAAATTATAATGCATGAATGGCATACTCTTATTTAATAAACCAAAAGACATATCATCTTTCAAAGCAATTAGAAAAGTACAAGCCATTCTTAATTTAAAGAAAGTGGGACACTGTGGTACATTAGATCCTCTGGCAACAGGCATGTTACCAATCATGATTAACGAAGGGACCAAATATAGTCAATATATTATTTCAAATGATAAAGCATATACAGTAGAATTAAGACTAGGTTTCATAAGCGATACTTATGACATAGAGGGTAATATCGAACAGGTATTACCTTCAAAAAAAATTGAATTAGATGACATTAAAGCCCTTCTTAAAAAATTTACTGGAACACAATCTCAATTGCCACCAAAATATTCAGCCCTTAAAGTAAACGGAAAAAGAGCTTATGAATTAGCACGTAAAGGGATCGATTTTGAATTAAAAAAAAGAACTATAAAAATATCAAAAATTGAGCTTTTAGAAAGTACTAATCAGCACATCAATTTATATATTGAGTGCTCTAAAGGTACATATATTAGAACCTTAGTTCACGATATTGGCCAACAATTAGGTTGTGGCGCAATCATGACAAAACTGCATAGAAACTGGGTAGCACCCTTTCAAAATTCAATTTCATATGATTATAACTCACTTGAAGAATGTCAAATCATACCTATTGAATCGATTTTCAATCAATCAATTACTCTTGATGAAATTTCAACAAAAGCAATCATATACGGTCAAAGTATTAATGTTAAACAACAAATCAAACATGAACACTTGGAAACGATTGCTATCTTTAATAATAATAAAAAATTTATAGGCATTGGTGAAATTGAAGAATATATACTTAAACCAAAGCGATTACTAGCAAATTTACATGATCAAGGTTGCAAGTAATCGAAAAAATGTATAACATATTGAGATATTGTAAGATGGAGCAAATTATTAATGACAGCTATAGATAAACAAAAGATTATTCAAGAATCACAAAGAGAAAAAAATGACACAGGATCACCTGAAGTTGTAGTCAGTCTTCTTACACACAGAATTAAACAACTTACTGAACACTTGAAATCAAACAACAATGACAAACACACTCGATTCGGCATGATGAAACTTATTAGTCAACGTAAAAGACTATTAAAGTATTTGAAAGGAACATCTCAAGATCGTTATTCTGTACTTATTAAAAAATTAGGTCTGCGAAGATAACATTTACAAGGAAATATTAATGAATCACCAATATCAATTTGAACTAGCTGGAAAAAACTACCAACTCGAGCATGGTCGCTTTGCAAAACAAGCAGATGGATCAGCATTTATAACTGTCGGCGACTGCCAGATACTAGCTACTGTTTGCTGGTCAAAAGACTTCACATCAACCAATAGTTTCTTTCCAATGGTTGTAGACTATCAGGAAAAGTATTCAGCAGGTGGAAGATTCCCGGGTGGGTTTAAGAAAAGAGAAGGTGCCCCTTCTGAAGGTGAAATCCTTAAATGTAGAATTATAGATAGAACGCTTCGCCCTCGTTTCCCAAAAAATTTCATGCAAAACCTACATATCGTAGTTCAGGTTTATTCCATAGATCCGAACATCGAAACAGATGTACCTGCACTAATGGCTGCAAGTGCAGCATTAAAAATGACTGGTCTACCAATTAATAATACAGTAGCTGCTGTACGTGTAATAAAGAAAGATGATAATTACATCATTAATCCAGGCATCGATCAAATAAAAGAAGCAACACTAGATGTATTTGTATCTGGTAACGGATCAGAAACAGTCATGGTCGAGGCTGGCGCAAAAGAAGAATCTGAGGAAAATATCCTTAAGGCGCTCGAGCTAGCTGCAAAAGAATTAGATGAAACAACAAAACACATTGATAACTTTGTTAAAAAAATAAACCCAGGTTTAGTTGAATTACCAAAAAATATTGAAAATCCTGTTTCTGTTCAAATTCAAAATGAAATTGACAAACATTTAGATGACTTCATCAAAGTAACTAGCATAGTTGAAAAAGCTAAACGCTATGAAGCTCATGCAGAACTTCGTCAAAAAATATCTAATAAATTACTAGAAACATATCCAGAAGAAAGTTCTGAAATAAGCAATCTATTATCAAAAAACTATCAAAACATTGTTCGCTCAAATGTTCTTGATAAAGAACAACGAATTGATGGACGAAAATTAGATGAAGTTAGAAACCTTGATATTGAAACATCATTTTTAAAAAGAGTTCATGGTTCAGGCCTATTTATACGCGGTGAAACAACTTCATTAACTTCATTAACCCTTGGTAGTAGCGATAAAGATTCACAAATCATTGATGTGCCAGCAGGTGAAAGCAAAGATAAGTTTCTACTTCATTATAATTTTCCACCATTTTGCACAGGTGAATCTGGATTTATAGGTAGTCCAAAAAGAAGAGAAATTGGTCATGGTAACTTAGCTAAAAAAGCTTTAATTCCTATGATACCTTCTCCTGATGAGTTCCCATATAGTATAAGATTGGTATCAGACATACTTGTTTCAAATGGATCAAGTTCTATGGCAACAGTGTGCGCTAGTTCACTTGCAATGATGGATGCGGGAGTTCCTATTAAAAAGCATGTTGCTGGAATTGCAATGGGCTTAGTAAGCAACGGTGAAAAATTCAAGGTCCTTACAGACATACTCGGTGATGAAGATCATCTAGGAGATATGGACTTTAAAGTTGCTGGAACAAAAGATGGTGTAACTGCCCTACAAATGGATATTAAAATCACTAGCATTGATTTAACTATCTTAACAGAAGCATTGAATCATGCAAAAAAGGCTCGTTTACATATCCTAGAGGCAATGAATAAAGCTCTAGATAAACCTAAAACAGAAATATCAAAATACGCACCTAAAGTTACTTCATTTAAAGTAAACCCATCAAAAATAAAAGTTATTATAGGTAAAGGTGGCAGCACAATTAAAGAAATAACTGAAAAGTTTGGTATCAATATAGATATTGATGATTCTGGCCTACTAAAAATAAGCTCTTCAGACAATGATGCCGCTGAAGCTGCTCAAAAATATATTAAAGATTTGATTGCTGATGTAGAAGTTGGTCAAAAATATAAAGGAACTATTATCAAGATTCTTGAGTTTGGCGCCTTTGTAAAATTACCAGTTGGTAAAGATGGGTTCTTACATATTTCTCAAATAAGTGAAGAACACGTCTATAACATCAATGATCATGTAAAACTAAATGATGAACTTGATGTTTATGTTGCTGAGATAGATAGGCAAAATAGAATTAAGCTAAGTTTAAAGGAACAAACTACAAATAAATAGGAAAAAGTGAGCGAACCAACCGTAAGCAATGATTCACTTATAAATCAGTACCAGCCTGAAGCAATATCTTTTATCACAACGATTAGTGCATGTATAAATACATTATATTACGTTTCAGCTTTAGGCATGGGTATCTTAAATGCGTCTGTTGTTGGGCTCACTTTTTTAGTCTTAATTGCAATTGTAGTACTTAGTATTTCGTATTTTGTTTCATGGATTGATAAAAAAAATCAAGAAAACCAAGAAAATCAATTTAAAATACTAAAAAAGATTTCAGACTACTCTAAAAAAAGTAGTTTAAGTAAGTTCCCTAAAAAGATACTTAATAACTTGAATGCAATTCCAGACTCATATTCATGGCGGTTAATGCTTTTACTATCTATGTGTTTCATTGCTGATATACTTGTATCATCAACAATACTTACAACATTCACTTATTTAATTTTAGGCTCAACAATTCAACAAGAGTTCTCATTCCAATTATTTTTATTATGTTGTTCTTTTCTTGTTTCACTTGTACTTGGTTGTATGAGAAGTTATAACTTTGAAGCTTTAATTAAAAATCGTAATAAAATTAAAAACTTTGCTAAAAGTTTACTTTTTTCTAATGTTGATCCAGATAAACCAATTGATGAACCGAGCTTAACAACCCGTCAATTTTTAATTGGAATTATTTTATTTTTTATTACTACAATAGCAATATTCTTCTTACTTAATCACATTTTGCTTATTAGTCAATCGAGTTTATTCAGTGCAAAATTAATTCAAATGATTACTATGATTGAAAGTTATATTCATGGCTATGCCTTACTAGCTTCTTTGGTAATGGGATTTGTTGTTTTTAGGATTTATCGATCATTTCAACTTGATAACCCTGACTGGCAGTTAATAAATTCGTTTATTAATATCATCTCTACATATGCAATCGTTATTATATTTAGTCAAAAGTTTATCATTCTTTTTGTAACTTTGTTTTCAATACCGATTTCAGCACCACAAATTGCATTAGCAAATTTTTTAATACCAGTTATTGCTTCTGGTATATCCATCTTTCATGCTTATTCCTTTTTTACTTTCTATATGGATGAAAGAGAACTAAACACAAACATATGTTACATGAAAAAATTCACACCTAGCATTGATTTTAATGACATCATATCTAACCCTTCAATAGATGGTCCTCTTATTCATACAGGTAGCAATTCTAATGTTACTCAGCAGGGTCCTGATTTAAAATGAAAAAAGTGCATTTTATAGGAATCTTAGGTACAGGTATGAGTAGTTTAGCATTATACTGCCATGAGAGTGGTTACTTAGTTTCCGGCAGTGATATCAAAGATACACACGACCCATCCTTACCATCTTGGCTTGATAATAAATATTACAAAAACAAACTCAACCATAACTTTATTAATCAAGCAGATTATATAGTATATTCTACTGCTATTAGCAAAGACCATCCTGAATTAGTCTATGCAAATGAACAGAAAAAAAATATTTTACATCGTTCAGAGCTGATAAATTTAATCTCTGCCAATAAACATGTCATTAGTATTGCAGGCACACATGGTAAAACAACGACCAGTGCATTTACTGCATGGCTTTTTAATAAGAATCATCTTAATCCTAGTTTTTTAATAGGTGGAACCCCTTCAAACTTGTCAAGTGCAAAATATAACAAAGGGAACCATATCATACTTGAAGCCGATGAAAGTGATGGCTCTTTCTTAAACTACCGAACAGACACGTGTGTCATTACCAATATAGAACCAGATCACCTTGAGAATCATGATAATTCGTTTGAAAATTATTTAAATTCTTTTAAAGATTTTATTGAGGGTTGTCAAACATGTATCTATAATTTTCATGACAAATATACTTCCTCTTTAGTAAAAGACATTAAGAATACGGTTTTTTATAGTTTTGGCTACAGTCAAGATGTGGATTTTAAAATTATTTACGTTGAACCAAATGACTTAACTCAAACGATTAAAATACAAACACCAGATCAAAAAATACACAAATTTGAAACGCAACTTCAAGGAAAGTATAATGCTGAAAATGCAGTTTCTGCATGGATCATCGGTTATCTTAATGACATTCATGATGAAAAATTAGCAAAAAGCACTCAATCATTTGAGGGAGTTAAACGAAGATGCGAAATAATTGGTCACATCAACATTGATAGCAATGCTAAAATTCCAATATTAGATGATTATGGGCACCACCCTACTGAGTGCAATGCAGTTATAAAAGAATTTAAAAGACAGGATAAGAATATCATTCATATTTTTCAACCTCATCGATATTCTCGATTAACCAATTTTTTTGATGAATTTTGCAATACACTTAAGGAAAGTGATGTCTTACTAGTTCAAGATGTTTTTACAGCTGGTGAAAACAAAGAAAATCGAAAAGATGCTTATGATCTTATAAATAAGATCAAAAAATATCACCCCAATGTCTTTCACGCAAAAGATACACAAACAATTGTTTCAATTGTTAACAAATTTGTAGATAATAATAGCATTATATTATTTCAAGGAGCGGGTTCAGTTTCTCAAACAGCCCATGAGTGTGCAAATTTATGGAAGCAAAATTAAACTATTCACTAAAAAAACAAAATAGTTGGCAAATTCCATCTATTGGAGATAAAGTTTATTTACCCACGAATATTGAAGAAATATCAAATATTATCAAACTAAACAAAAAATTCGGATTATGGTTAGGGCTTGGTAGTAATATTTTATTACCTGAACGTATAAAAACACCAGTAATTTTACCTCAAAAAAAACTTAATAAAGTAGAACAACTTGAAGACTACATCATTTATGCACAGGCAGGTGTTACATGTGTAAAAATGGCAAAAAAATGTATTGAACTTGGTTATGAAGACAGTATTTTTTTTGGCGGGATACCAGGCACAATTGGCGGCGCATTAAATATGAATGCAGGTGCATTCGGTTCTGAAACATGGGAACATGTAAATTATGTTGATGTCGTTGATATAAATGGTCAAATTCACCGTCTAAATAAAGATAAATTCCAAGTATCTTATCGTCATACAAAACAACCTTTCCCATTACGTTATATTGGAGCTGCTTTTAAATTTAAAAAAGGATGTAAAGATACAGCAAACTTGAAATTAAAAGAACTTATAGCCAAACGGAATCATACACAACCCATCGGAACATTTAATTGTGGTTCAGTATTCAAAAACCCCTATCCTCAACATGCAGCTCAATTAATTGAAGCTTGTGATTTAAAAGGGTACACATATCAAGATGCCCAAGTATCTAAGAAACATGCTAACTTTATAATTAATATTGGTAATGCAACCTACGATTCTATTTTACATGTTATCAGACATGTTCAGTCTAAGGTTTTGAAAGAAACAAATATAGAACTTGAAAACGAAGTTATTATTTTGTAAATAATTACTTTTCTTTCATTTCAACAACAAGTCTATTAAAGGGTATGTCTATATTGTTTTTCCTAAATACATCAAGAAGAATGCTCCTACTATCTTGTTTGATTTGTGTGTAATCTTTTGGTCTTGCATAAATCCAAAATTTGATTGAAATTGCGCTATCTGCAAAATCCTGAATGCTTACTTTAGTTGCTGGATTCTTCAAGACACCAGGCATGTTATTTACAGTCTCCAATCCAAGCTGCAATAACTTTGTTACATCAGTATCGTAATCAACGCCCACACTTAACTCAATTCGTCTGTAGCGACATATGCTAAAGTTTGATACACCTTTATTTGAAACAGAGAGAGAATTTGGCACAAATATAACTTCACCTGTAAACGCTCTTAATTCTGTATATAAAAAGTTTATATCTTGTACAACGCCATTAATGCCATCTACTTTTACAATATCGCCTATTTTGTATGGTCTAAATATAATTAGCAATATACCTGCTGCTAAATTAGACAATGAACTTTGTAAAGACAAACCGATGGCAATACTTGCGGCACCTACAAAAGTTAATATTGGTGTAGTACTTACATTAAATATGTCCATTGCTATAATCGCAAAAATTATTAAAACTAGAATTGTGAATACCCTAGATGTAAACATGACAACAGTTTTATCAATTTTTTTATTATCTAAATGTAAAATCAACCTTTCTTGTAGATAAAAGAAAAAAATGAAAAATGCAGAAAAACCTATAATGGTTAAGACAATTGATAAATATGTAGCAGACACATTTAGAAGATCTAAAGCAGCATAAAAAATTATCAACAAAATTGTAAATCTTGATAAATATTTAAGTTTATTAATCACAAGAACACTGCTAGAAATATCATACAAATGTTTTATTAATAATCTTTTAAAAAAATATGACGTTGAAATAACACCTGCAAAAATTAATAAATCCACTTCTAACAAAGTACTTTCTTGAACATTAATAAACATCGAAATCATTTGTACAATGCATAATAATGATACAGTCATAATGATTCTATTGAATATGTACAATGCTAGTTTATGTGCTTTAAAAACTCCTTTTTTAGAAATCTTTTTTTCATAACGAATGCTAAAGAATGATAAAATTAACATCAAAAAACAAACAATAATATAAATTGTAAACATAGTACCACCTTACTTAATAGCAATTATAGAATATTTTATCAAAAAAACATATTTACTGACATATTTGTTGAAAATGATAGAGTGCCACGCTACAAGCCATAGATACATTTAATGATTGAAATGCATCACTGGTAGGGATTGCAAATACATAATCGAGTTCCTTTGCAATGATAGGCCTAATACCCTTACCCTCTGATCCGAAGACGATTAATGATGATTTTTTTTCCCGATAATCAGTTAGCGCTGTTTGAGCATGTTCAGAAGTACCAAATGTCCATATACCATCTTTTTTTAAAGAACGAATTGTTTGATGTAAGTTAGTAACAGTATATATAGGCAAACATGATGCAGCACCAGCAGATATCTTATGTACCAATGGTGTAACCGAACAACTATTATGTTTTTGCAAAATAATGGCTGTAGCATCAAATGCTTTTGCTGATCGGATACACGCTCCTAAATTTTGAGGATCTGTAATGCCATCAAATGCAATCAAGCATATAGGATTATCTGAAGTATGAATCAATTTATTTAGTGGGGGTTGTTTTAAATCAAGGTTTGCTAATGCTGCAATTTTCTGATTACCTTTTGGAAAATCCTGAAAAAACTTGGCATCAACTTCAATAATATTTTGATTATAATTGTTTTTGAATAACTGAATTAATTTTTTCTGGGTTGCACCAATCCTTAACTCTTTAACGGCATAAGGATGATGTTTAATGATGGCCTCTACAGCATGGATACCATAAAGCCAGACCAATGAATTTGAATGTTTTATATTTTTCACTTGTATATTATATTAAATTTAGTAAGAATTTGAAACTATGTATTATCTTTTTTTGTTACGTTATATTTTATACTCATCAATTTTCTTATTTTCTGGATGTGATAATAATCTTTTAGAAAATCAAGACTTCAATCCAAAGTCCATTCAAAAAGTTAAAATCAAGAAAGAGAAAATAAGCGTTCGAGGAAAAAGAAGTTACAGATTATTTGGCAATTATTTTGAAGTTGAAAAATATAGAGATGACTATCATCAAAAAGGTTATGCATCATGGTACGTTGGGAATAACAAGGATAGTGTTACTGCAATTAATGAAGTCTACGATCCAAACTTATTAACTGCAGCCCATAAATCATTACCATTACCATGCTATGCTAAAGTTACTAACCTTGATAATGGACGCTCAATTATAGTTAGAATCAACGATCGTGGCCCCTATATATCAAACCGAATTATAGACTTATCATATGCAGCTGCTTATGAACTAGGCATGCTTAAAAAAGGACTTGCATTGGTTCAAATAGACACACTAAATCATGGTGATGATATTAAAATTCCAATGACTTCTATTAAATACGGCCCTTTTCAAAAAAGGACCATTGGAAATCGTATTGAAAAGAAATTTAAAGATAAAACAACGCTTATTTCTAAAAATGGAAATTACTTTGTAGTTGTTGGACCATTTAATTCCCAAATAAAACTAGATAGAGCTAGAGTATATTTAAGACATTTAAATCAATATGATGCTAAATTAAAAACGTTAAGGTCAAAAAATATAAAAAAAGTTTAAATGTAAGCTTGGCATTTAAACCAAATTAAATTAAAATTGTCTAAATGTTATACTTATTCTTAATTTTACTAAATACCATAGCTTTTGCCGAACCCAAACAAAGTACAGAACAATTTCTTATAAGGCAAAAACCAACTCTTTCTACAAAACATTACACGCTATACGATCCAGAAACAGATACGGTCCTTGCGGCAATTAATCAAGATGAATCTGTACCTATTGCAAGTTTAACTAAATTAATGTCTATGTATGTTGTATCAGACACGATAAGCAAAGGTTTCATCAATGCGGATGACAAGATTAAAATATCACATAAAGCTGCAAAAACAGGTGGCTCGAGAATGTTTGTTAATGAAGGCAGCTATGTGACAATTAATGAACTTATGGATGGAGCTATTATTTCATCTGGCAATGATGCAACTACAGCTCTTGCAGAACATGTAGGTGGAAATGAAGAAAGTTTTGTTGGGATAATGAATGACTATGCAAAACAATTAAATCTTAACCACACTCATTTTATGAATTCAACTGGACTAGATAATCTTGATCATTACTCATCTAGTCATGATATTGCCTTATTATCTTCACATATCATAAATGACTTTCCAAAAGACTTTTATCGTTATAAACAAAAGTATCATACATTTAATAAAATAAAACAACACAATAGAAACAAATTGCTTTGGCAGAACGAACATATCGATGGCCTTAAAACTGGCTTCACTAGCAAAGCTGGGTATTGCTTAGCAGCAACATCTATTGATGATGAAAAAACCCGACTAATTGCCGTTGTATTAGGTGCTAAAAATGAACGAGTTAGAGCTGAGGACGCTCAAGCATTATTACGTTATGGATCAAGATTTTTCAAACATAGCACACTCAAACATTCTCAATCTATTGCTGATGCCAAAGTTTGGTACGGATCTTCCCGAGCTAATTTTGGTGTTTTAAATGATCTGAAATATAATGTCCCTATTTTTTCAAATGACACTGTAAATGCAAACTATCAATTAAATATTAAAAAACTTGTTGCGCCTATCAAACGTGGCACGATTGTAGGCACATTAAAAATCTCACAAGCAGACACCCTACTTAAAGAAGTTCCACTCGTTGTAACAAATGATGTCAAAACTCGTTTTTGGCTGTTTAATATCTATGACTGGTTCTCATTACACATACACAAATTATTTAATAAAAAACTTATATAATGTTTGATACGGTTTATCATAATGGACAGTTTAAAAAAATAAATGATGTTCACATAAGTATAAACGACAGAGGCTTTCTTTATGGACACTCTGTTTATGAATCCATTTGTATCATTGATAATCATCTTCTACTTTTTGAAGAACATGTAAATCGTCTTTATGACGGTCTAAAACAATTAAACATACCTGTCACATTATCAAAAGAATCTCTTGAAAAAAATATTAAAAAACTTTGTGAAATTAATCAAGTAACATCGCAGGCTAAATGCTATGTTCAAGTTACAGCTGGTGATACTGCAGAAAGAAATTATCATGACTTTGGACAACCTAATATTATTATAAGATTATACGAATGGCACAGAAAAGAAATATCTAACCACAAAGCAATCTTAATAGATGATCTTCGCTGGGGTTTATGCCATGTAAAATCAAACTCATTAGCCTTTAATGCAGTTGCTGGGAAAAAAGCTCATCAACAGAACGCTATAGAGGTTATTTTTATCAGAGACAGTTTTGTGCAAGAATGCTCAACTAGTAATATTTTTATCTGCCAGGAGAATGAAATATATACGCCCGATAAATCACAGCAGTTTCTTCATGGCGTAACTAGGCAATGGGTTATAGACCAAGCTCAGGAATTGAATATAAATGTAATTGAAAAACCAATACATATAGATGAGCTGTACCATGCTGATGAAGTTTTTATAACTGCAAGCTACAAAGGCATACACCCTATTACTTGTATCAATGATAAAACAATTAATCAACATAACATTGGCAACATTACAAAAAAACTCCAAGAAGCCTATCATCATGCCTGTCATAAGATCAATACATATTAATAATTCTGACTACCAAGAAGTTTATGCATTCATGCAAAACTACACTGCAATAAGAACAGCTGAAGACTTTGATTACATCATAACTACTGAACATAAGCCAATCTACACTATGGGACCAAATTCTGATACCAATGACATCATCTCAAAAGCAGATAATATACCTTATTTTAAAACCAATCGTGGCGGGAAAATTACATTTCATGGGCCAGGTCAACTTGTTATTTATACGCTTCTTGATCTTAAAAGATTAGGTATAAAAGCACATGATTTAATTGATACATTTGAATACAGCATGTTAGATTTTCTAAAATTAATTGATTTACAAGGTGAACTAGATCCTAACAATAGAGGTATCTATATTAATAATAATAAAATTGCATCTTTAGGGATACGTGTTTCAAGAGGCTGCACTTATCATGGCATTGCGATCAATGTGAGTACTGACTTAAATAATTTCAGTAGCATTAACCCTTGTGGCCTATCAAATATTAAAATGCAAAACCTACAAACATATTCGCAATTAACCATAAACAAAGTAAAAATGTTATATTTAAAAATTTTTTTTAAAAGAATTGAAACAATCATAGGTCAACCAATTGACATTTGCACTTATTCAGATAAAATTTTAAAAAGGATGAGTTGATTCTAACAATGTCACATATTAAAGAAAGAACCCAAGAAAAACTTGCTAAAATACCAGTTAAAATTGAGTATCAAGAACAAGTATTGCCGAAACCACCATGGCTCAAAATCAGACTAACTGGGTCGAATAAACCACAGCAATTAATTAGTCAATTTAAAGATCAAAGACTTAACACAGTATGTGAAGAAGCTTCCTGTCCAAACTTAAATGAATGCTTTTCAAAAGGCACTGCCACCTTTATGATTATGGGTGATAGATGTACACGAAGATGCAGTTTTTGTGATGTTGCTCATGGACGACCAGATCCTTTAGACTCAGAAGAGCCAAAAAGATTAGCCGATACAATTTCCAAAATGAATCTTAAATATGTTGTAATCACATCCGTTGATAGAGATGATCTTAGGGATGGTGGTGCAGAACACTTTGTTAAATGTAATCAACTGATACTTGAAAAAAACCCACACATTAAAATTGAATGGCTGGTGCCCGATTTTAGAGGTCGTTGGGAGAAAGCCTTAAACGCCTTTAATACGACACAGCCGTTTGTTTTCAACCATAATCTTGAAACAACAAAAAGACTCTATAAAAAAGCCCGTCCTGGCTCTGATTATCAATGGTCATTAGATATATTAAATGACTTTAAGAAGAAACATCCGCATATCTCAACTAAATCTGGAATTATGGTTGGCTTAGGTGAAACAGATGATGAAGTTAAACAATGTCTAATTGATTTAAGACAACATAACGTTGACATGGTTACCATTGGTCAATACTTATCTCCGAGTCGATATCATTTACCTGTAGCTCGCTATGTTCATCCAGATCAATTTGAAGCATACAAAAACTTTGGTTTAACCTTAGGTTTTAAGCACGTTGCAAGTGGCCCAATGGTTCGATCATCATATCATGCTGACAAACAAGCATCAGGTGAAGAGATATTGTGAGCACTTTACTATTAAAATTAGTAACAGAATCAGCTTATATGGGCATTTTATTTGCCTTTTTGTTTGCTTTTTTAGAAGCATTACCAATCATTGGCACCTTCATTCCAGGTATTGCTCTAATGAGCATTGTTGGATATTGGATAGGTGCAAACTTAATTTCCTTTCAAACCGCATTATTAGCAAGCTTTATTGGTGCACTTTTAGGTGATTATATAAGCTATTGGATAGGCTTAAAATATGAAACCTCTATATATAGATTTAAATATTTTCAAAATAAAATACATTATATAAATATTGCAAAAACAAAGATTGATAAATATGGTGCATTAGCCATAATCGTAGGTCGCTTTTTTGGGCCAGTTAGAAGCTCCGTACCTTTAATAGCAGGTTTACTTTCACTCAGTAGGATTAAGTTTTTCATAGGTGTCATACCTTCAGCTTTATTATGGAGCATCGTTTATCTATCACCTGGTATTCTATACGGATCGGCTGCTATGTTTTTACCCAAACATTTCTTTGTAATTCTATTTGAATATGCATTTATATCTCTTTTTATCACTTTCTATTATCGATACCAAAAA
>JAQWRO010000096.1 GCA_029243665.1 Gammaproteobacteria bacterium | reverse complement strand
CTTTTGGTTTCTTTAAAAGAACATATGGCAGATATTTGTAAGATTAAAAAATTACATCGTCATATGGTATTTCCTTTGGGGCAAGGCATTGCATCAAAAGTTGCTATGCCAGGAGCTATTTTACTTGGCGATGCAGGTTTTGCGATTCCGCCAGTAGGTGCCCAAGGTCTCAATTTAGCTTTTTTTGATGTTGGGGTTTTGGCAGATTTATTAGCGCATGCCATCGAGAATCAAGTGCCCTTTAACGATGAAAAATTTTCACAACGTTATAATCAAACCGTCGTGCCGCATCATGATAAATTACTTAAAGGGGTCTCAACATTAATGAACCTTTTTGATATGAATGCTATTTGGTTACAATCCATGCATGGTTTGGCACTAAAATTAGCTAATTATGTTTCGCCATTCAAACGTTACGTCGCAGAGTTTGGCATGGGTTTTAGATATCCAATGCCGACATTGATTCGTGGACAGGTGCCAAAGATCTATCCAAAAGTGATGCGCCATGCAGAGGTGGATTCAGATGCATGACATTGTTGTTTTAGGTCATGGTGTGGTTGCGTTTGCAGCAGCCTTAGCCTGTCATCAAAAGGGTTATGATGTTGCCATCATAGCCAAAGATGGTTTACCTAAAAAGACAACTACCAAAGGGTTTGATCCTAAAGTATGCGCCATTAACCGACCCTCAGAACATTTACTCAAACACCTAGGCGTTTGGGATGAGTTAAAAGATAAGACTTATTACGATCATGTACTTATTTGGGATGCACATCACAATGAAGATGTGCTATTCAACGCAGCTGATTGTGCAGAACCTAATTTAGGGCATATCATCGCTTATGAAATTATGCGTCAATCATTGGCTGCACATGTTCGCAAAGCTAAGATTAAAGTGTACCATGATGAGCTTAAATCATTACATCCGTCTGCAGATGGCCATCAGGTGATTACCAGTCAGCATGAAATAACCACAAAACTTGTTCTCGGTGCAGATGGTGCGCAATCTTCCCTCAAAACCATCTTAGGCATTGAATCTGTTGTGACTGATTATGCACAAAATGCGATTGGGGCCGTTATTAAACACGATAGTCCACATTACCATACCGCTCGACAGCGATTTATGCCATCGGGGCCATTGGCTTTATTGCCATTACATGACCTTCATCACAGTGCATTGGTTTGGACTTTAGATGTCGTTAAAGCGAATCGCTTAATGACATTAAATACGAAACAGTTTGAGTTTGAGCTTATGGCCCATTATCAGGGGCGCATGGGTGACATGCGACTTCAGTCTGATCGCTTGATGTTCCCGTTAAAATCACATCATGCCAAACAATATGGTAAACCAGGTGTGTTACTGATTGGTGATGCAGCCCATACCGTACACCCGCTTGCGGGCCAAGGACTTAATTTAGGGCTGATGGATGTGGCTGTTGTCATTGATTTACTGGGTCAGCATGTGCTGGATTCAAGTAGTTTATTAAATGCTTATACCCAAAGACAACGCAATCACAATGAGCGTATGCGACAAGCCATGACCATGTGTCAGCAAATGTTCCACGTGGCACACCCATTATGGGTAAAGTGTAGAAGCATTGGTATGCGTTTATTAGATGGCTTTACACCTGCAAAAAAAGAATTAAGTTTGTTAGCGCTTGGCTATCAATCTGAGATGCCATCGATGACCCAACCAAAATTATATCAGGAGGCAAGTTAATGCCAGCATTCCCAAACACCCGTTTAAGACGATCAAGACAAGCGCCTTGGGCTAGAAGGCTAACTCAGGAAAATGATTTACGCCCTCATAACCTTATTTTGCCTTTATTTGTCTGCGAAGGTGCTAAGGTCCGTGAGCCCATCAGTACATTGCCTGATTGCTTTAGATTGAGTATGGATGAGGTCGTGAAAGAAGCGCTTTTAGCACAGTCTTTGGGGATTCAAGCTGTGGCTTTATTTCCATGTGTGGGAAATGATAAAAAAGATGATCAGGGCTCTGAGGCTTTAAATCAAAATAATCTAATGTGTCGCACATTAGGCATGATGCGTGACCGAGGTGTCACCATCGGATTGATTGCTGATGTTGCACTTGACCCTTATACAACGCATGGCCATGATGGGATTTTAGTCGGTGCAAAAGTTGATAACGATTTAACTGTAGAGAAGCTTGTTAAACAAGCGTTGGTACTTGTGGCGGCTGGTGCAGATGTGGTTGCCCCATCAGACATGCAAGATGGTCGCATTGGCGCGATACGTCAAGCCTTAGAGCAAGCAGGCCATGTAGAGACACTCATACTTGCTTACAGCGCTAAATATGCTTCATCACTCTATGGTCCTTTTAGAGATGCTGTGGGCTCAAGTCAAACAACACCCATTGACAAGTCGACCTACCAAATGCAGCCAACTCAGATTAAAGAAGCATTGTTAGAAGCACAATTAGATGTTGAAGAAGGTGCGGACTGGGTCATGGTTAAGCCTGGCATGTTATATTTAGATGTGATAGCACATATTGCCCAACATGTTTCAGTGCCTACATTTGCGTATCAAGTGAGTGGTGAGTATGCAATGTTGTATGCCCTTTCACAGCAAACCAATCAACCTTTTATCCCTTTGCTGCATGAAAGCTTGGTCAGTATTCGACGTGCTGGTGCAAGAGGGATATTGACCTATGGTGCCATTGAAATTGCTCAACATTTGGTTGACTGACATCGATTGAATTAATAGCCCCCAAATTAAGCTTTATTATTTCGCATCATTATTTACCTGCGGACTTTAAATAGCATACGTTGTTAAAAGACATCAAGCATGTCTTGTCCGAATTTCTGTGCACCTGAACCAATGGTCTTAAATGTGTTGTTAATGTGCTTAGCATCCATTTCAGTACTTACGATTGTTTTGGTAATGTCAGTGCCAGATTTCGAACGATTGAAATCACTTTCTACATTGCTAGCTAGGTTCTCCGAATCACTTTCTGCATTACTAGCCAAGCTCTCCGATGTACTGGATACTGTGTTTTCGACGGTCTCTGCCGAGCCGTCAGCAGCTACGTCTGCCCCGGCTTCAACTAAAGCATCACCTGTCACGGCATCACCGCCTGCTGCTCCGACTGCTAAAGATGCCCCTCCAGTTGCAGCAGCTGCGCCGGCACTAGCAGCGATTATTGTCCCATGCAAATGCACTCGTTGAAGAGAGTAAAACCATTATTGTTAAATAGTTATTCATTCTTATTCTCCTAATATCACTAATTATAGTTTATATATTTAAAAAATTTGACAGTATCGTATTTCGTCCCTATTATTAATATGGCTTTTAATCATCCTCCATCATCATCCCCAAGCACATCCAAAAAACCTTCAAATACATGATCGCCTATTTCAGAGCCATCATTTGAGTCTTCAACTGCAAAACCTTGAGCCATTAAAAATGCAATGATTAAATATTTTTTCATTATTATTCTCCTAATATCACTAATTATAGTATATATATTTAAAAAATTTGACAGTATCGTATTTCGTCCCTATTATTAATAGTGTACATTATTCAAGAGGAGCCCATTTATGACACCCAATCATGGCGGAAAACGCGATAATGCAGGTCGGCCCAAAGGTCAAGGCCCACATGGTGAAAGCACAAAACCCATTCGTATTCCTTTATCAAGAGTGGAGGCAGTCAAGCAATTCATTCGTACAGGTAGAACCATTCGTATCCCATTATATAGTAATAGCATTCCGGCAGGGTTCCCTTCTCCTGCAGATGATCATATTGAAAACCATTTAGACTTAAATGATTATTTGGTACAAAACCCATCGTCAACATTTATGGTGCGTGCGGTGGGTGATTCAATGATTGGGGCTGGCATACATTCTGGTGATGTATTGGTAGTCGATCGTGCCATCACCCCAACCAATGGTAAAGTAGTCATTGCAGCGGTAGATGGTGAGTTGACAGTTAAAAGATTAGAAATTCATCAAGATCACTTATGTCTGATTGCAGAGAATCCAAAGTACCCACCCATTCGTGTCAGTGAATCACAAGATGCTGTTATCTGGGGTGTGGTTACAAACGTCATTCATGCTGTATAGACATGTTTGCACTGGTCGATGCAAATAATTTTTATGCCTCTTGTGAACGGCTATTTAGACCAGATTTAGCAGGTAAACCCATCATCGTGCTCTCTAATAACGATGGTTGTGTGGTTGCTCGTTCGAATGAAGCAAAAGCATTAGGCATTGATATGGCCATTCCTTATTTTAAAGTAAAACAGTGTTGTTATCAGCATCAAGTTCATGTGTTTTCCTCTAATTACACATTGTATGGTGATCTATCGGCCCGGGTGATGACATTATTGGAAATGGGGTGCCCCAATATAGAAGTATATTCTATCGATGAGGCATTCTTACAAGTAGATGATCAGTCTTTTGATGGTTTGATACCTTGGGCTGAAAAACAGCAGCAGATCATCAAACAACATGTTGGCATCCCAGTATCCATCGGTATTGGTAAAACAAAAACTTTAGCTAAAGTTGCCAATCACATTGCAAAAACCATCTTACGTCAACCAGTTTGTTTACTAGATCAGCCTGAGCAATGGTTATCCCGCATTCCGGTTGATGAAGTATGGGGAATTGGTAAGCGCTGGGGTAGAAAATTACAAGCCTTAGGCATCATCAATGCCCAACAATTAGCAAATACCCCATATGATTATTTACGCAAGCATTTCAATGTTGTGCTAGCTAGGACTGCATTAGAATTACAAGGTCAATCATGTTTAGCACTAGAAGCTATGTCTGAACCTAAAAAAAATATTGTGGCATCAAAATCCTTTGGCCAAAAACAAATAGATTTTACCCCGATTGCTCAAGCATTAAGCACTCATTGTGCAAGGGCTTGTGAAAAACTACGCACACAGTCTGGTGTAGCTAATTACCTACATGTTAGTTTAAAAACCAATCGGTTTTCTGATCAACTGCAGTACCATCCTCATATGGGCATTAAACTACCCATAGCAACAGATGATTCACGTATGGTTATAGCTTATGCGAAAAAAATTTTAGGATGTTTGTATAAGCCTGGGTTTAAGTACCATAAGGTAGGTGTTATGTTAGGAGACATTCACCCAAGAGTTTTTAAACAAAATAGCTTATTATCTTCATCTCAACCCATGTCACAAGACAGTGAACCGCTGATGGCGATGTTGGATCAGATTAATCGTCGTTATGGCCGGCATCAAATCTATTTAGCTGCTATGGGTATGCAAAAACAAACGTGGAAAATGCAGTCTAATCGCAAATCACCGGCTTATACAACCTGCTGGCAATCTTTGGCAAAAGTTTATTGATGTTCCATATGCTATAATGAAAGTAAAAATGAGGTAATAATAATGAAAAATCATTTAATAATATTATTTTTAGCTGGACAAGGTATTGCTTTAGCAGATGGGTGTGGGGCAAGCGCGGAGTCAAGTGCTATTGAGGATGTTGGGGGTGGTTTAGTTGCTGATGGTGTCACAGCTGGTGCGGCGACGGTAATAGTTGGTGCAAATACGTTAGACGATGCTAACACGTTAGCTAAATGTGTGGATGATAATTCTCAGAATAATGTAGTCTCAAAAGCTTTGAATACAGCAGGCCATACAGTTGATCATCAAGCTGAAGTATTTTGGGACGTTGACCTTGGCTTGTAGAAAAGATTTTGATTAGTCGTAATTACAAAAGTAAAAAAAATTCTGCCATAATTAAAATAAGATAGGATAATAAAAATGAAAAAATATTTAACAATAATGGTTGTATTAGCTTCAAAGAGTGCTTTTGGTAGTGCAGATAGTATGCTTGATAAAAGAGAAGCAGGAGCACAAGATGCTGTTAATAGCTTTAAAAAATACGGGGTTGAGTCATGTTAAAAAAAATAGCAATCATAGTTTTATCAATACCAATGACAATGGCGAATTGGGGTATTCCAAACATGTTCAATTCTATAACTAATGAGTCTCAAGTTATAGGATCAGGTGTCGATGATGCTATCTACCATCCTGCAGAGGTAGCAAAAGAAGTTATGACAAAAGGTGGTGGTGATGGGGTAGCAGAACATTCACTCAACAATCAAGTTAAAGGAGACCCACAAGCAGGCACTCAAACTGTACAATGGGGCGATTCTTCTCAAGGGAGAGCAACAATGAATAAGGATGCACAGTCAGTTGGCACTTGTGCTAGACAAATTGGAACTTCTTATGTCCCTGTGCTGGGACAGGTAGCAGATGTTAACACTATTGTGAAAGACAGTACCCAAGAAAATTATGCTGAAGATCATCCGTGTGCAAATGCAGTTACTACTTCCGATGTCATGTAAGAATAAAATGTATGAGCAAAACGAAATAGAAAAAATCTACGAAATATCTGCCATAATTAAAATAAGATAGGAGAATAACAATGAAAAAATATTTAACAATAATGGTTCTATTAGCTTCAACGAGTGCTTATGCATCGCTATTTTCAGTCAACATGGCCAATGATAAAGTTGCTGAGGATCAAATGATTGAACAGGAAGGTGCAAGTGACGGTTTGGAATTAGCAGGTGATGCTGCAGAAGATGCTTTTTAGATGCGTATATGTTTGAATTATATGCTATAGTTAAAATAAGAATAGGAGAATAACAATGAAAAAATATTTAACAATAATCGTTTTACTTGCTTCAGCGAATGCTGATTATTCAGCCGGCACGGATGTTGGTTTAGTTGCAACGGGTACAGTTGGTGCAGGTGCAGTGGGGGGGCTAGGGGTTATGACATATAATGCGATTGTAGCTGATACAGGAGAAATGGCTGCAGATATGTTGGAATAATGAAAGTGAAATAAGCGCATGGTGGGAGAAGCGATTAGCTGCCCCCATCAACTTATATTAAGGCATCTACAATTGACTCAATTACGGATGTACGTTGGTGATCTGAGAGGCATGACAACACATATGAAATATCTGCTATAATTAAAATATAAAAAGAGAATAACAATGAAAAAATATTTAACAATAATGGTTTTGATCCTTTCAACGAGTGCTTTTGGTGATTTTGATGGCTTTATAAAAAAGCAAGCAAAAGATACAGTAGGTGATGGTAAAATAGCAGGGTGCGAGGTATGGGTTGGTAAGAAATCAGACTCAACACTTTGTAAATATTAGAAGATAAATGTATTTAGTTGTCATAGCCTGCTTATGGGGAGTCAGCATAAATTTAACAAAGTAGGAATTGAATATGTTAAAAAGAATAGCAATCATAGCTTTATCAATACCAGTGACAATGGCACATTGGAGTTTTTCACACGTGTTCCACTCTGCAAGTCATGAGGTCAGTCATGACGTTAATTCTGATACGAAAGCTGTAGATAAAAGTGTGGATAATGCACCTAAAGCAATCTCCTCAACAGGAAACAATGTTGCCAAAAATACTGATAGAGGGATAGCAGAAACTTCAGAGAATATGAGTAAATTTGGTAAAGGTAGTGTGAATTTTAGCGAACATCCTATTCCAGCAACAAAATCAGGAACAAGTTCAGGAGCAAAAACATTTATGACAAAAGATGGTGGTGATGGGACGGTAACATATGCTGGTAACCAAGATTCACAAGACCCAGAAGCAGGTACAAATACTGTAAAATGGGGTGATTCTTCTCAAGGGAAAGCAACAATGACAAAGGATGCGATGTCAGCTGGTGCTTGTGCTGAACAAGTTGGACTTTCTGCAGTGCCTGTGGCGGATCAAGTATCAGATGGTTCCACTATCGAGCAAGATATTACCCAAAAAAATTATGCTGAAGAACATCCGTGTGCAAATATTGATCTTGCTACCGGAGCCATCAGTTAAGAATAAGTTGTATGGGTAAAGCTAAATAGTGAAAAAAATCTAGATTTAACGTCTATAATTTAAATAGAACTGGAGAGAATAATAATGAAAAAATATTTAACAATAATGGTTCTAGTATGTTCAACCAATGCCTTTGGGGAAACTATTTCGGTAATTCTTGAGCATTCCACTAAAGAGGCATTTAGAAAATCTATTGAATAATAATAACTTGATGTCATTGATTCATAAGAATTAAATGCAAGGATGAAATAAAATAGTAAAAAAAATATACAAAATAATATCTATAATTAGAATAGAATAGAAGAGAATAATAATGAAAAATTATTTAACATTAATGGTGTTATTAGCCTCAGCAAGTGCATTTGCTGAATCTACTAATAATCAAATAGCTAATAGTTCTAGTGAGGTTCAATCACCTGAATCTATTGCAGAAGTAAAAAAGGAAATGAAAGATGATCCTCAGTATATGGAACAAGCGAAATCAATTGAATCAACAGCAGATGCACAAGTATCAAAAGATATAAAACAATCTGTAAGCTCTAAACTTCCATCGAAAAACTATACCTCTGGTTACACTGGTGGCGGTGTGGATTCAGCCATACAAGGAGTGATTACATATGGTGAGGCTAAGCAGGATAATGAGGAAAAACCATTAAATTAAAAATATTTATAAATGAGTAAAGGGGTTATAACTGCTGGTTAACGGAGCAAGCATATGAGTGCCCAAACCTAATAATAATTTTTAATGATGGAGATTTGAATATTGCTTATAGCGATTTTTAAAATTTGCGTTTTCTAGTTTATCAATGAGTTCTTTTTTTCGTGTACAGTTAAGTTTCGTGCGAATACGTTTTAAATAAAACTCAACAGTTCTTGGTGATAAAGACAGCTGATTTGCAGTTTCCTGAATGGTCATTTTTTGCATGGCATAATAGACGCACTGAGATTCACGTAAAGTCAAATATTGACCATGAAATGGCTCAGAAAGTGGGATTCTTATTTTAGGCGAAGGATTTTTTTTTGGTTGAGTAACTTCTGGCTTATTCAAAAGCATATTTACTAATGAACTCAATTGGTTATGATTGTTACTAAAATTATTGTGCATATATTATCCTCGTTTTATGCTTTTCATTATATAATTTTATTAAATCATAAATAAATACAGTATTATTGTGGTTGCATTCAAATAATGGTCTGTCTATTATTGTTTTATGACAATTTTAACCATCGTACAATACCCAGACCCTATATTATCAACGCCTACTCAGTTGGTAACTGATTTTGGTGAGGCAACGCAAAAAATCATTGATGACATGTTTGAGACGCATTATGCTCAAAAAAATTGTGCTGCTTTAGCAGCAAACCAGCTTGGGTTGCCATGGCGTATTACCGTGATTGATTTCAGTGATGATAAAGATCAGCCTTTATGTTTGGTCAATGCTCAAATCATTGAGAAAAAAGGTGAAGACAATACTAAAGAGGGTTGTATGTCACTGTTGGATGCTGGCTATCATAAGGTTAAACGAGCAAGTGAAATTAAAGTTGAGTATCAAGATCAGTTTGGTGAAAAAAAGGTCATGGAG
>JAQWRO010000086.1 GCA_029243665.1 Gammaproteobacteria bacterium | reverse complement strand
AGTGAAAGATTATGCTAAGTATTTAAAGCAAGATCTTGATCTACGCAAATATTTAGAAACTAACTATAAAGCATCTGGTATAAACAGAATTGACATCTCCAGACCATCTGACTCAATTGTTAACGTCACAATTTATTGTGCCCGACCAGGATTAGTCATTGGTAAGAAGGGAGCTGATATATCAATCCTAAGAAACAAAATTGCAAAACTAACAAATAGTACTGTGCAAGTTAATGTTGAAGAGATAAAGAAACCTGATCTTAATGCTAAGCTTGTTGCTGAGTCTGTTGCATTGCAACTTGAGAAAAGGGCTGCATTTAGACGAGTCTTAAAAAGGACTGTCCAAACTACTATGCGTGCCGGCGCTCAGGGTGTTAAGGTGACTGTGGCAGGGCGTCTAGGTGGTGCAGAAAATGCAAGAAGTGAAGACAATCGAGAAGGACGTGTTCCACTTCATACTTTAAGGGCCAACATTGATTATGCAACTGCAAGAGCATCAACTACCTATGGTATAATTGGTGTAAAAGTTTGGATATATCGTGGTAATATTAATGAAAGGAAAAAAGGCTAACGAGTTATGTTTCAACCACCGAATCAACTAAAATATAGAAAAGAGCATAAGGGCCGTAACAGAGGTTACATCGCTAATCCTGGTGTTCATTTTGGTGATTTTGCCATGATGTCTATTGGTAGAAATCGATTAAACGCAAGGCAAATTGAATCCGCACGTCGTGCAATTACTCATAGTTTAAAAAGAACTGGTAAGTTATGGATTAGAGTATTTCCTCAGAAACCTATCACTCAAAAGCCATTAGAAGTAAGACAAGGTAAAGGTAAGGGTAACGTTGAGTATTATGCTTACGAAGTCAAGCCAGGAACAGTTATATTTGAACTTGCTGGTGTAACTGAGGAACAGGCTGCTAAAGCATTTAAATTAGCTGAAGCTAAGTTACCTTTTAAAACCAAATTAATTAAACGTTGGAAGACTGAAGATGAAAGTTGAAGAAATACGTAAATTATCAGATAAAGATATTCTTGTTGAAATGGATAAGTTGGTTCGTGAGCGTTTATCGCTTCGAGTTCAACAAGTAACCGATCAGAGTGCTAAAACTCATCAATTAACAAATATTAAAAAAACTGTTGCAAGAATGTTAACTATCATGAACGAGAGAAAAAGGGTTACTCATGAAGATTAAAAGAACTGTACAAGGCATTGTAAGTAGTGACAAAATGGATAAAACCATTGTTGTTAAAATAGAAAGACGAATTAAGCATCCAATTGGTAAGTTTATTACACGTCATTTAAAAATACATGCTCATGATGAAAAGAATATTGCTAAAATTGGTGATTTCGTCGAAATAGTTGAAACAAGTCCTTTCTCTAAGAAAAAGAGTTGGGAATTAGTTAAAGTTTTAGAAACAAGAACAGAAGCGTAGAGAGAGTTATTATGATTCAAATGCAATCCGTACTTGATGTTGCAGATAATAGTGGTGCTAAACGTGTAAGATGTATAAAGGTCTTAAAAGGCTCTCATCGTCGCTATGCTAGCATTTCTGATATCATTAAAGTAAGTGCTATTGAAGTAACTGCAAATCAGAAGATCAAAAAAGGCGATGTGTTCTTCGCAGTTATAGTTAGAACAAAAAAGGGTGTTCGCCGTCAAGATGGATCAGTCATTAGGTTTGATTCTAATTCAGTTGTTATTCTTAATGCACAATATCAACCAGTTGGTACGCGTGTATTTGGTCCAGTAACTCGTGAGTTAAGAAAAGAGTTTATGAAGATTGTATCTTTAGCTCCAGAGGTTTTATAGAGGTTTTTATGAGTTTAAGTAAGATACAAAAAAATGATAGAGTAAAAATTATCGTTGGGAAAGATAAAGGAAAACTTGGTACAGTCAAGAAATTAGCGCATCCTTACTGTTTTATTGAAGGATTAAATTTAGTTTCAAAATGTGTTAAAGCAAATCCTAGAGCAAATGAACAAGGTGGTATTAAAAAAATTGAAGCCCCAATTCATGTTTCTAATGTAGCACTTGTAGATAATGATGATAAAGTTATTAAAGTAGGTGTAAAAATATTAAAGGATGGAAAGAAAGTTCGAATGAACAAGAAAACAAAAAAGGAATTAGGTGAATGAGTATGTCAGAATTGAGTACACACTATCAAAAAAATGTAGTGCCTAAGCTTAAGGAGAAATTTGGTTATAAAAATAGCATGGAAATCCCTAAAGTTTTAAAAGTAACATTAAATATGGGCCTAGGCGAAGCAGTTAATGATAAAAAAATCATTGAAAATGCTTTTTTAGAGATGAGAGAAATTGCTTCCCAACAGCCAATAAGGACTTATACCAAAAAATCTATTGCTGGTTTTAAAATTAGAGATGGCTGGCCAATTGGTGTTAAGGTAACTTTAAGAAGAAGAAATATGAATAATTTTATTTATAAACTTATTAATATAGTCCTTCCTCGTGTGAGAGATTTTCGTGGGTTAAATTTGAAATCATTTGATGGTCAAGGCAATTATAACTTTGGTATCAAGGAACATATTATTTTTCCTGAAGTTGATTACAACAAAATTGACAAGATGTTGGGTATGAATATTACTGTGACCACCACTGCTAAAACAGATGAAGAAGGTCAGTATTTATTATCCTTATTAGGTTTCCCATTGAGGTAGGTTATGGCAACGAGTAGAATGAAAGCAAGAAACGATCAAATTGAGCAGAAAATTGCAAATGGTCGTGAAAAAAGAAATGAGCTTAGAAACAAAATGAAAGATGTTAATCTTCCATTAGATGAAAAGCTAAAGATAAGTGAACAACTACAAAAGAGATCAAGAGATGAAAGCCCAACGAGACTTTCACTTAGATGTTCTAGTTGTGGTCGAGTTCATGGTGTATACAGGCGATTTAAATTATGTCGTATTTGTATTCGTGAAAATATTGCTCTTGGTTATATGCCAGGTGTAACATTAGATAGTTGGTAATTATGAGTTTACAAGATCCTATATCAGATATGCTAACCGTTATTCGTAATGGTTTAAAGGCAAAACATAAAGAAGTGAGTACACCATACAGTAACATTAAGAAAGATATAATTAATGTGTTAATTGATGAAGGTTATTTATTAAGTTTTGAAGAAGTAACTAATCCAGCTGGTCATAAACAATTAGTTGTAGAACTTAAATATGTTGATGGTACACCAGTGATTAGAAAGCTTAATCGGTACAGTAAGCCAAGCCTTAGAAAATATTCAAGTGCTGAGAATATACCTATGGTACTTGATGGCTTGGGTGTGAGTATTATTTCTACTAACCAAGGTGTTATGCCTGATTATAAAGCCAAACAACTTAATGTTGGTGGTGAAGTCATCTGTCAAGTTGAGTGAGAATTTAAATGTCAAGAATTGCTAAAAAACCAATTATTATACCTGAAAATGTACAGTGTAAAGTTGATAATAGAGATATTACTTTTACTAAAGGTTCTGTTTCATTAACAAGGACTGTTAGCGAGCACGTTTCTTTCGTAGTTAAAGATAACCAAATTACTTTTGAAGCCGTCGGTGAGACTAAGCAAGCCCATGCTCAATCAGGAACAGAAAGAGCGCTACTACAGAATAATCTAACAGGCGTTGTTGATGGATATTCAACAGAGCTTCAAATTTTTGGTGTTGGATATCGTGCTAAACTACAAGAAAAAATACTTGTTCTCTCACTTGGTTATTCTCACCCAATTCATTTCGAAATTCCTGAGAATGTTACAATTGAGGTTCCATCTCAAACTGAGGTTGTTGTTAAAGGTGCTGATAAACAAGCTGTTGGTCAGTGTGTAGCTAAAATTAGAGATTTCAGAAGACCTGATGCATACAAAGGCAAAGGTGTAAGATTGAAAAATGAACAAATTATTCTGAAGGAAGGGAAGAAAAAGTAATGTCAAGGCAACGCGTAAAAAACAAATTTAATGCTGCTGTTAAAAGACAGCAGAACCATAAGGATGTAAGTAGAGTAAAAGTATTTCGTTCCAATAAACATATGACAGTCATGTTTATCGATAATGAAGGTGCATGTCGTTTTTCAATGAAAACAACTGATGAAAAAATACTCAAAAAAACAAAAGTAGGTTCTAATATTAAAGCCGCAAGCGAAATTGGTAAAGCAATGGGTGCCTGGCTTAATAAAGAAAAGTTAGATCAAACAAAAGTTATTTTCGATAGAAATGGTTTCATTTACCATGGTAGAGTGAAAGCAGTTGCTGACGGTGTCAGAGAAGCAGGAGTTAAGTTCTAATGGCGAGAACAATGGAAGTAAAGAAAGGTTTAAATGAGTCAACACAATATGAGTTGATTGAAAAAACAATTGAGATCAATAGAACATCAAAAGTTGTGGAAGGTGGTCGTATCTTTAATTTTTCTGCTATTGTTGTAGTAGGAAATGGAAAAGGTAAAGTTGGTTTTGGCATTGGTAAATCACAAGACGTTCCAGGTGCTATTCAAAAAGCTACAGATCAAGCTAAGAAGTCTATGATTCAAGTATCTCTCAGAGGTACAACGCTACAGCATATGGTTAATGGTAAACATTGTTCTACAAAAGTATTTATGCGACCAGCTTCTGATGGTACTGGTGTTATAGCCGGAGGCGCTACGAGAGCAATATTTGAAGTAATGGGTATTGAGAACGTATTATCAAAGTGTATTGGTTCTACTACTACAGTAAATGTTGTTAATGCTACCTTTGATGGTTTGAAGCAACAAAAAACGCGTTATGAAGTTGCTAAGCGTAGAGGTATTACATTTAAAAATCGTATAGAGAGGAGGTAGTTCATGTCAGATAAATATTTTACAGTGAAGCTTACGAGCGGTTTATCTAGTCAAACTCAAAGAACTCGTGCCACAGTTAGTGGACTTGGCCTAAGAAAAATCGGCTCATTTTCAAAAATTAAAGATACTCCAGCAAATCGAGGTATGTTTAATAAAGTTAAGCATTTAGTTATTGAGGTTGTCGAATGATTGAATTAAATACTATTTCTAGTAATCCAGCTGCAAGAAAGTCTGCTGTTCGTGTTGGACGTGGTGCTGGTAAAAAGGGTAAAACATGTGGTCGAGGTCATAAAGGTCAGAAGTCTAGATCAGGTGGTTTTCATAAAGTAGGTTTTGAAGGTGGGCAAACACCAATCTACAGAAGACTTCCTAAATTTGGATTTAAATCACGTGTTTCTTTTACGCATGCTGAATTAGGTTTGCGTGTATTTGATACTTTAGATCAAAAAATACTTGATGAGAAACCATTGGATTTAGAAAGATTAAAGGAATTAAATTTAATTAATAGAAATATTAAAACGGTTAAAGTGTTTTTAAATGGTGAAATTTCAAAAAAAGTTACATTTCTGAATATTAAGTTAAGTAATGGTGCCGAAAAAGAAGTTGTTGCTAAGAAAGGTTCGGTTGAATAAATATGCTTAACCAAGATTCACTTAAGGAATTAAGAAATCGTATTTATTTTGTGCTATTTGCAATCCTAATTTTTAGGTTGGGTGCACACATACCCGTTCCAGGTGTTGATTTTGTAAAACTTGCAGAATTTTTTCAAAAAAATCAAGGTGGAATTGTTGGTTTGTTCAACATGTTTTCTGGCGGTGCATTTTCTAAGTTAACAATTTTTGCATTAGGTGTGATGCCATATATTTCTGCGTCTATTATAATGCAGCTTCTTTCTACTTCTCACCCACATTTAAATCAGTTGAGAAAAGAAGGTGATTCAGGTAGGCGAAAAATTAGTCAGTACACTAGATATGGAGCTTTATTAATATCTCTTTTACAGGGTTCAGCAACTACAACATGGTTGATTTCACAAGATCTAGTTATTCAGGCTTCCTTTATTTTTTATATTACTTCTATAGCAACATTGGCTACAGGAACCATGTTTTTAGTTTGGCTCGGAGAGCAAATGACAGAAAAAGGAATAGGTAATGGTATTTCTTTAATTATTGTATTAGGTATTGTTTCAAGTCTTCCTGGCGCATGTGGTCAGCTATTAATGCAAGTTAGACAAGGGCAGATGAATACAATAGCTTTTGTTGGGTTGTTAATATTTATTTCTCTTCTTGTGTTATTTGTAGTCTTTATGGAGCGAGCATTAAGAAAAATTTCAATTAATTATCCAAAACGCCAGCATGGCAATAAGATGTATGGTGGCCAATCATCATCCTTGCCGTTAAAGATTAATATGGCAGGTGTTATCCCCCCAATTTTTGCATCCATGGTAATTATGTTTCCAGGGACACTGATAAGTTGGTTCGGTTCAGCCGCTAAAACTGGTATACTTGGTGAAGTTTTATATTCAATATCTCCAGGTCAACCACTATACTTGGTCATATTTGCTGCCTCAATTATATATTTCTGTTTTTTCTATACAAGTGTAATGTTTGAGCCTAAGGATATAGCGGATAATCTTAAAAAATCTGGTGCTTTGGTTCCAGGTATTCGTCCCGGATCTAATACCGCGGCATATATTGATCAAGTTGTGACTAGACTTACGTTCATTGGCAGTATATACTTGGTAATTGTATCGTTGCTTCCTCAATTCTTGATACAAGCATTGAGTGTTCCTTTTTATTTTGGTGGGACATCATTGTTAATAATTGTGGTTGTGATTATGGATTTTGTTAGTCAATTGCAAATGCATATGTTGCCATCACAATATAGAGAGCTTGGTGGAAAGCAAAGCAAGAAAGGTAATCAGTCTAAATTACATCTATTACGATAAGGTTTATTATGAAAGTAAGAGCATCAGTAAAAAAAATTTGTAGATTTTGTCAAGTTATAAAAAGACATGGTCGCATTCGTGTTATCTGTAAAAAGGTAGCTAAACATAAACAAAGACAAGGATAAGAGGCAAAGAATGAGCGTAGTCATTGCTGGTAGAATACTTCCTAACAAAAAACATATAGTCATTGGTTTAACAACCATATTTGGCATAGGTTTAAATCGTTCTAAGGATGTATGTAATAAACTAGGTTTAGAAGTAACAAAGAAAGTTGAAACATTAACACCCGAAGAGGTTGATCAACTTCGTGAAGCTGTAGCCGAATATATCATTGAAGGTGATTTAAGAAGAGAAGTAAACATGCATAAAAAGCGTTTACTTGATATAGGATGTTATCGTGGCATCAGGCATAGAAGAGGTTTACCTGTTCGCGGACAGAGAACAAAAACGAATGCTAGAACGCGTAAAGGTAGAAGAAGAGGTTAATTATGGCAACACCAAAAATTAAAGTACATGGGCAAGGAATTGCGTCCATATCATCTCAATCAAACAATACAATTGTTACTATTGCAAATCCCAATGGTGATGTTATTGCATCAGCTAGTGGAGGAAGGTTTCAAAAAGGTGCACGTAAATCAACTGCACACGCAGGTGAAGAAGCTGCCAAGTATGCTGCAGGTGTAGCTGTAGAACTTGGTATGACTCAAGTTCATGTTAACTTGCGCGGTGCTGGCAACGGACGTGATTCCGGTGTTCGTGGTTTGAATGCGGGTGGTTTAACCATTTTATCAATAAGTGAATTGACTGGTATCCCTCATAATGGGTGTCGTCGAAAAAAGAAAAAGCGAATTTAATTTAGGGGCAAATATATGGCAAGATATCGAGGACCAAAATGTCGACTTTCTAGAAGAGTTGGTATGGATCTTGAAAATAAATCAGGTGTAAAACCAATTGATCAAAAATGTAAGTTTGAACAATCACCTGGAAAGCCTGCTGGTCGACGTGCTAGGGGTTCTGACTATGGTATTCAATTAAACATGAAGCAAACCATACGTTATTATTATGATTTATCCGAAAAACAATTTAGAAATTTATACAAAAAAGCTGATAAAGCCTCTGGTTCAACAGGTGATAATTTATTAGTATATTTAGAAGCAAGATTAGACAATATAGTATATAGGTTAGGTCTTGCATCAACACGTTCTGAAGCAAGACAAATGGTTCGTCATGGACATATTGCTGTTAATAGTAAACGTGTTGATATTCCATCCTATAGTTGTTTAATCAGTGATGAAATATCAGTTATAGAAAAATTCAGAAAGCATGAAAGGGTCACAAGATCTATTCAACTTTCTGAGCAAAAAGAAATGGTAAGTTGGCTTGCACGTGAGAAAGACCAGTTTATTGGAAAAGTTAATGACTTTGCCGATCCAGCATTTTTTGCTGAAATGTTTAAAGTTAATCTTGTTATCGAATTATATTCAAAGTGAGTACAGTCATGGAAAATCAATCATTTGATGTGTCAAATTTATACCACGCTACCGATATTGATATCGATCAGCGTTCAAATAATCTTGCATCAGTTACATTAAAACCATTTGAGCGTGGCTTTGCTTATACAGTTGGTGTTGCCTTACGCAGAATTTTACTCTCATCTATGCCTGGGTGTGCAATTACATCTGTGCAAATTGATGGTGTTTCACACGAATACAGTACAATTGATGGTGTTAAGGAAGATGTAGATCTGATTCTTATGAATTTAAAGGGCATTGCCATTAAAAATCATGATAAAAAAGATATTACACTAAGCATTCAGGCTAAAGGGCCATGCTCTATTACCGCTGCAGATATTAAAATTAATGGACAAGCAGAAATTGTTAATACTGATCATCACATTGCTACAGTAACTGGCGAACGTGATTTTAATATGACTATGGTCGCAAAAATGGGATCAGGTTATAATGTATACGATAACTTAGATGATTCGACTACAGCTTCTGTAGGTAGTATGAAAATTGAAGCTTCATTTAGTCCTGTTTTAAAATGTGTATGTACAGTCGAAAATGCTCGTGTAGAGAATCAAACTGATTTAGATAAATTGATAATAGAATTGGAAACTAATGGTACATTGGAACCAATAACTGCCATTAGACATGCTGCTACTATTTTACAGTACCAGCTTCATGCTTTCGCAGATTTAACAATCCCTAAAGTTGAGCCTGAAAAACCTGTCGAAGAGGATGAGAATCCAATTTTGTCTCAACCTGTGGATGTTCTTGAGTTACCAGTAAGAGCTGCAAATTGTTTGAAAGCCGAGAATATTCATTTCATCGGTGACTTAGTAAGTAGACATGAAGCTGAATTGTTAAAAGTACCTAACTTAGGTAGAAAGTCACTTACAGAAATTAAGATGATCTTGTCAGATCACCAATTAACTTTGGGTATGGCAATTGGTCAGTGGCAATCACCAGAATCATTTGAATAATTATTGAGGAATTAGATTATGCGTCATCGTTCTGCAAAAAAACATTTTAATCGTAGCCCTGCTCATCGTAAAGCAATGATTAAAGCTCTTTCAGTTGCTTTAATTAAACATAATATGATTAAGACTACATTGCCTAAATCCAAGTACTTTAGACAATTTATAGAACCATTAATAACTCGTGCGAAAGTCGATAACGATGCTAATAGAAAGCTTGTTTTTGCTGCGCTAAGAGATAAAGATGCTTGTAAAAAGCTGTTTGAGCAGATTGCTCCATTTTATAAAGACAGACCTGGTGGTTATGTTAGAATTCTAAAATGTGGCTATAGAGCGGGTGATAATGCACCATTAGCTTTCGTTCAACTTGTTGACTTCAAAGAAGATGATAAGGTTGTTGAAACTAAATCTGAAACAACACCAGAAAAGAAAGCAACTAAAAAAGTTTCAGATAAGAAGTAATTATTAAGTAATCAAAAGCTTTGAAATTAATACCAAGGCTTGAGCCAAGTATTTGAAGGTGTAGTGGATTATCCCTACACCTGCTATACCACCAAAGTATAATCCAATAAACCACAGATATTTCTTAGTATTTGATAACATCTTTTACTTTACCCTTAAATATAAAATATGCATATGTTGTGTATACAATGAGCATAGGTAATATAATTGCAGCACCGACTGATACAAATAGTAGTGATTTTATTGGTGAAGCTGCCTGCCAAAGCGTGATAGATCTTGGTACAATATAAGGATAAGTGCTTATTCCTAGCCCAATATATCCTCCAATAAACATTAAATAACTTAAAAAATATGGATATTTATCATGTTTTTTTGAATTTAATTCATACCAGCACCAGCCAAAGATACAAGCTGTGAAGAAAGGTAGCGGTGCTAAAAATAAGAGGTTGTGAATATTAAACCAAAATTTAAATAAAACTGGATCAACAAATGGTGTTGCAACACTAACACTTATCATTGCTATAGCAACTAAAATAAGGCATTTTTTTGCAACTCTATACATGTGCTCTTGTATCCGGCCCTCTAATTTCAAAATCAGCCTTGTAGAGCCTAGTAATGCGTATCCGCAAACTATACCAATGCCTGTTAAGTAAGCAAAATTTGTATGCCATGCCAATGCATCCTTAAGCAAGTCTTGATGGTCGAATCCTTCTACAAATGCACCTAGTATATTTCCTTGCATAAATGCCACAATAAATGAGCTTATAGCGATAACTCGATCCCATAAATGTGCATGATCTTTTGATTTCATTCTATATTCAAATGCGACACCTCTAAATAATATCGCAATTACCATAGTCATTATTGGTAAATATAGTAGTGGCATAAGTGTTGAAAAGGCTAATGGAAATGCACCATATAAAGCAGCTGTGCCAAATACAAGCCATGTTTGATTGCCATCCCAGGTTGGTAAAATAACACTCATCATCATTGATCGCTCATGTTGATCTTTAGCAAATGGTAAGAGAATGCCAATGCCTTGAGAATATCCATCTAAAATGACATACATGATGATGGCAAAGCCTATAATCATATACCAGAAAAGTGGTAATATATATTCAAGTGTCATTGGATGTGTTTCCTTTCGTTTGTAGCCATGTAACCAAATGGTAATACGATTTCATCATCGTTAAATTTCTTTGGCCCAAGTTTAATGGTTTCAAATAGATACTTAAAGTAGAAGAAGCCAAATATAATCACATAAACAATGAAGAGCATGATAAAGGATGCAGTTACCTGGTAGATATCAATATTCGATGCGGCATCATGTGTTTTGACTACATTATAAATAATCCATGGTTGACGACCAGATTCTGCTGTAATCCAGCCAGTTTCCATTGCTATAAATCCTATTGGTGCCATTAATAACCATACTTGTTGTAGCCATTTTTGTTTCAATAAAGTTCCTTTGCGATAGTAGTAAGCACTAACTAAACTAACAAATAGCATTAAAAATCCGGCATAGAGCATTACTCTGAAACTAAAAAAGACTGCTGAAACAGGTGGTTGAAGTTCAGGTTTAACACTTTTAAGCCCGGTTAAAACACCATCTAGAGTGTGTGTGTTAATAAAGCTAGCTGCATATGGTACCTTTATTTCAAAATGATTTTTTTGAGCTTTTTGATCGGGAATTGCAAAAATTAGATAGGGCACACTTCCAGATGTTTCCCATACGCCTTCAATGGCTGCTGATTTTAAAGGTTGATACTCATGAACTTTCAAGCCTACCCAGTCTCCAATTAAAACTTGAGTAGGTGTCAAGACCATCATGGTTACCAGTGCAAATTTAAATATTTTTTTTGATATTTTTGGATGTTGATTTTTTATTAAATAATAAGCGCCAATAGCTGCAATTGCGCAGGCCGTTGCAATAAAAGATGATAGAAGCATATGCAGGAACCTAGGTGCTAGCATAGGATTAAAAAGTATCTGATACCAGTTATCAGCAACTAATTTGCCACCAGCTAAGTGATATCCCATTGGATGTTGCATCCATGTATTAGCTGTTAATATCCAAAGAGCAGATAAAATAACGCCAAAAGTTACAAGACAGGTCGCTGTAAAGTGTAGTTTCGGACTAACTTTATTCCATCCGAATAAAAGCACACCTAAAAATCCTGCCTCTACAAAGAATGCAGTCATTACTTCGTATGTAAATAGAGTTCCTAATATATCTCCTGCAACTAAACTTATCCCTGACCAGTTAGTGCCAATTTGGAATTCCATAACAATGCCTGAAACGACACCCATTCCAAATGTCAAAGCAAATAATTTAGTAAAAAAACGACAGATATTATAATAAACAATATCATGTGTTTTTAACCAACATGCTTCCATAATTGCAATGAATGAAACAAGCCCAATGCTAAATGCAGGATAAAGAATGTGAAATGTGATTGTAAACGCGAATTGTAATCTTGAAATAAAAGTAGGATCTAACACATTTATAAAGTATCATTTATAGTTTTAAATGTCAAAAAATACATTTACTTATAGGATTGTCTCAGTGATTTAAATTTGTAGGAATTCATCAATTTGTTGAATAACTTTTTCTGGGTCTTCATCCTTTTTGGTAAAGATTTTACGAACTTTTAAGTCATCTAAAAATATTTGATCCATTATTATTTTAATTTCAATATTTTCTGTTCTTATGTCATCTGAACTTAAAGAATTTTGCATTTCTAACATTTGGAAAGCTTGAAACGTATATGAATTGTAGCTTTTAAAAAGTGCTATCCCTTCTTTAAGAATTTGAATTTTTGCATCTAGGATGTCCAATAGGGAACGATTGCCGTCATTATACTCCTTCGTTGCTTTCTTTATAAATATCTGAGATTTTCGTATGCCCTCAATCTGATACTCTAATTGTTTCTTATCTAATTCAAAAGATACCCATGCTTGATCAGCATTTTTTAATTTATTAGTTTTGGTATCTAAGAAGTCTTCTTGGCTTCTTAAAATAGATAATTTGGCTATCTTGTCTTCGTGACCTTGTGTGAAAAAAGTTGTGGAATAATTGGCTGATAATGTAACAGTATAATTTTCATCTTTCATATCCTCACCACTGCCATTATACGATAAACTTGAATCAACACTGCCTGAAATAGTTGGGTAGTGCCTAGCTGTGGTTTGTTTATAATTCTCTTTGTTATTTAATACGTTATTTTTTGCTGTAATAATGTCAAGATTTTCTTTTTCAACTTTATTGATAAAATTTTTCTTTGATTTGGGTAATTTATTTTTAGGAATCGATAATAATTTATAATCTGGAATATCCTTTGGTTTATGTCCAAAAACACTTTCGTATTGATTAATTGCCTTTGATAATGCTATTTTCTCTTGAACGATGAGTGAATCAATATTATTAAGTGTGCTTTTAGCTTTTTCTTGATCTGTTTGATCTTTTTGATTTGTATTTTTGTTACTGAAATTGACCTTTATATCCTCTTGGATCTGCTTTTTAATATGCTTTGCATAAAGAATGATGTTTCTAGAGGTAACAATTTGTGTATAAATATCTAATCCATTTAATATTTGATTTTGTTTTTGGCTTTCAAATGAATTTAAGCTATTGTTAGTATCTAATTTTGCCATTTCATTATTTGCTTGTTGCTTACCAAAATCTATCAATGTGTAGGAAACACCCGCATCATACTCTGAATATGTATAATCATACTTACTTACTGAATCATATTGAGCAGCAGTGCCATCTTGTAGCGCGCTTAATTTATGTGAAACGTTTCGAAGGAGACGATGACTTATTTTTGTTGCTTTTGAAAGGTCACCAATAACACCTCCTCCTGAGCCCTCATTGGTGGAATCTCGTTCCCAATTATAAATATATGGTGAAAGTGTCAAATAAAAGCTGGGATTGCTACTGGACTGTGTAAGCTTCTGATTTTCAACGCTTTGTAAGTAACTGTAATAAGATGATTTGAGTTGATGAGAACTATCTAGCATGTCACTTATTTCTATGGATAGTGCTGAGCTATTTAATGCAAGTGTATGTGAGCATAAAAATAAAAAAGTTGGTAAGTATCTTAGTAACATAACATTAAGTCCATTTAATTACGTTATTTATAGACTAGATCTTAAAAGTTGACAAGTTTTTTAATTTACCATTTTTTCAAGGTCAATTGACTTGTCAAAATCTTCAGCTGATAAATAATTAAGATCGAGACATGCTTCTTTTAAAGACTGATTGTTTACCAGCGCATGGTGAGCAATTTCAGCAGATTTGTCATACCCAATAATCGGGGTTAAAGCGGTGACAAGCATTAATGAATTGTGAACTAAATGATCAATTTTTTCTTTATTTGCTTTAAGACCTTTTAAGCAAAATTGATTAAAGTGTGTTAACCCCTCACTAAGTAATTTAACGGCTGTTTCAAAGTTATACATCATCATGGGTTTAAACACATTAAGTTGAAAATTGCCTTGCGAACCAGCCATGTCGATGGCATTAACTAACCCTTTGACTTGTAACGCAATCATTGTTAATGCCTCACATTGTGTGGGGTTAACTTTGCCAGGCATAATGGATGAACCTGGTTCGTTTTCAGGTAAAGACATTTCGCCAATGCCACTTCTTGGTCCTGAACCTGCCCAACGAATATCGTTTGCGATTTTCAATAAGCTACCAGCAAGTGTTGATAAACAATGTGCACTGTGAACCAATTCATCATGTGCTGATAGAGCAGCAAATTTATTAGGATGAGGTTTGAAGTCACTTTTTAGTATTTCATTTATAAAGTGACACACTGTTTCGTCAAATCCATCGGGCGCATTAATACCAGTACCAACAGCTGTACCACCAATAGCCAATAACTCTAATCCTTCAAGGCTTTTTGTAATTTGATCAGTACTATTTTCTATTAAATATAAAAAACCAGAGTACTCTTGTGATAATTTTAATGGCGTTGCATCTTGTAGATGTGTTCTACCGATTTTTATAATACCCTCAAATTCATTTAATTTTTCTTGTAATGTGCTTTTGAAATCTTTTAAAGCAGGTAAAAGATAATCTTGAAGTACTTGATATGCTGTTAAATACATAGCAGTTGGAAAGGAATCATTCGAAGATTGTGATAAGTTGACATGATCATTGGGATGAATAGGGCTTTTAGCACCTTTTTTTTCACCTGCAATTTCATTGGCTCGGTTAGAAATGACCTCATTCACATTCATATTTGTTTGAGTGCCACTTCCAGTTTGCCATACGCTAAGTGGAAATTGATCTAAAAAATTATTATTGAGAATTTCATTTGCTGACTTACAAATAAGGTCCATATTCTTTTGGCTCAATTTTCCAAACTGGTTATTTGCTTTTGCAGCTGCAATTTTCAAAAGAGCGTAGTTTTTGATAAAGTCAGAAGACAGCTTTTCATTACCTATTTTGAAATGATGAAGCGAACGGACTGTTTGTGCACCATAATATGCTTTAGAATCTACTTCTACAGGTCCCATACTATCATATTCAGTGCGTTTGCTCATATCAAATTCCTATTGTTTAAAATGTATAATCTAACATATATATTATCCAAAAACACTATAAGATTGTTAGCTGTTAAGCGCTTTTATGGGGTCCATACGAGCTGCTTTGATTGCTGGGAACATGCCAAAGAATAAGCCAATGATGATTGGTATTGTGAATCCAATCATAACAGTTTTAGAAAAAAACATAAATGACACCCTCATCATGAGTGTAATGCCATAAAGGATTGGGATAGCTAATACTATGCCGGTTAAACCCCCAAGTAAACAAATTACTACAGACTCTATAAGGAATAGATATATTATTTGACTTCTTTTAGCGCCGATAGCCATTCTAAGTCCGATTTCTGATTGTCGCTCAGTAACTATCACAAGCATGATATTCATTATACCTACACCACCAATCAAAAGAGAAATAAAGCTTACTAAAGTTAAAAATAAATTAAACTGCATGGATATCGTCTGTGTAGTTTCATACATCGAACTAAAATTTTGTATAAATATCTGAATGCCTGGAGAGATGCGCTCAATATTGTTTTTTAACATATCTAAATCTTCTTGGGTATGTATGTTGTTATCAAGAATAACAATTAATCGCTCAATATATAGATCGGGGATTACGTTTAAAGCACTGTT
>JAQWRO010000083.1 GCA_029243665.1 Gammaproteobacteria bacterium | reverse complement strand
ACTTGTCAATAATGCAACTATTTTAGGACAATACCACCACCTATCAGAACTCATGATCGGCATCACCATTATTGGGATTGGGACATCATTGCCTGAAATCATGGTCTCTATTCTATCCGCCATGAAAGGCTCATCGGAACTTGCACTGGGTAATGGCTATGGTTCCAACATCGCAAATATTTTACTCATTCTTGGGGCAAGCTTGCTTATTTGCCCAATCAAGATACCTAAAAAGCTATGGCAAGAAGAACTCAACTATCTAAGCATTGCAACCGTGATCACACTGTTCGTATTATTGACTGGCACCTTAGGGAGGCTTTATGGCTGTCTTTCTTTAGGCATATACGCCTTGATCATTTTAAGATCCATACAGACGCAAACAGCTGATGCAACCCAATCACCTACGAAACAAGCGACGTCTTACAAAGCTGCCTGGGCTTCGGTCGTATTTAATTTTGTCGTTTTGATGGGTAGTGCACAAATGCTCGTATGGTCTGCCACATTCATCGCCCATCAACTTAGCATCGGGGATGAAATCATCGGGTTAACTGTAGTTGCCATTGGCACATCACTCCCGGAATTAGCGACAAGTATCGCTGCTTGTAAGCAGAAGAAAACTGATCTTATCCTTGGCAATGTGATAGGATCTAACTTGCTCAACACCCTGGTTGTGATTGGGATTGCCGCATGCATTCACCCTATCGAAGTCAATATAAGTATTGTTTATCGTGACTTTGCTTTGATGCTTGGTGCAACACTGTATCTTTGGTTTAGAAGCTACATACAAACACCAAAAACATTCACACGTGTCGAAGGCATCATTTTTCTTTTAATTTACATCGGCTTTATTGGTATGCTTGCCCAGCATGTCATAACGCAAAGCCTCTCATGAGTCCTTCCTACCCTCTTCCAGAAGCATTTATAGAACGGATGTCTGTTCTCCTTGATGCATCGAACCAAACTGGGGCATTGGAACATTTAACAGGCCATCAACGTTTATATTTTGTACTTAACCCATTAAAAAACAACCCTGATGACACCTTGGCTGAACTAAAAAAACTAAATATAGATTTACAAGCCCATCAAGACATACCTTTGTTAGGTGATTTAACTTGGTCCGTAGACCATAGCTTTAGAGAAACGCTCACGTATCATGACACCCATACACTCGGTTACTTCTACCCCATGGGTTTACCAAGCATTCTAACGGTGGTGGCATTAGCGCCAAAACCAGGAGAGCTTGTTTTAGATTTAACCGCTGCACCCGGTGGGAAAACCTTATTGATGTCAATTTTAATGGAAAATACTGGTCAGATCATCGCTAATGATCAATCCAAACCACGTTTTTTCAAACTTAAGGCCAACTTAGAGCGGCTAAATGTCACCAACACAACCTGCCACAAAACCGACGGTAGACGCATCAATAAAACCTTTATGAATCACTTTGATAAAGTCTTACTAGACGCCCCATGTAGTTGTGAAAGTAGATTTAACATACACCACCCCAAAACACTTAAATATTGGGGCATCCAAAAAATTAAAGCTTGCGTAAGCACCCAAAAACAATTAATTCTTAATGCGTTTAGAGCCTGCAAACCAAACGGACAAATCGTTTACAGCACATGTACATTTGCACCTGAAGAAAACGAAGGGATCATACATTATTTGCAAAAAAAACATCCCAATGCATCATTAGAAAGTTTAAATTTTCTAGTTGGCAACCAAGGCATTGACCAATGGGGCAAACAAAAATATCCTGAGGGCCATCAGACACTCAGGATATTCCCAAATCAAATACATTCGGGTGGCTGTATCACAAAGATCAACCACCTACCAATTGAGTCAAAAACCTAGCGATTACTCGGTCTTTTATTATCGTTATTGTTTGCAGTACCTGCAACTTCACCAATACTTCTTTTATTACTGGATGATGAAGATTGATTGTGGTTAGAACGATTTTCCCGATCAAACATACTATTACGAGCTGCCTCTATTCTGGCCTTGTTTGCTTGCTCAACTGCGGGGGTTTCCTGTACTGGCACACCGTTCCCAACTGGCGTTCTAAGCGTATTACTTGACAATATATTATTAAACTTAGTACCAGCATATACCCTATGTTCACCACCGTGAGGGCGATTGGCAAATGCACCATTTGAATCTAAATTAACACCATTGGACTTTTCACTATTATAATGTGAAAGACTAATATAACCAACGTGACCATGGATACTAACGATATGTTGTGTAAAAGGATGGTCATATAAAACACGATTTTGAGTAAAGGATAATATTTTTTGTTCACATAAAATATAGATTAACCAATTTTTTTCTCTAAATAGATCAATCATTGCATTTAATGAATTTACAATGCCAAGTCCTGCATTGACGGTAACACGCGGTGTTTGCGAAGGATTTAATCTATTATGGTAATCATTTAAATGCTTATTATATATGGTGTGAATGCCCGAGGCACTTTCTAATAAATGTTCTTTTTCTTCACTTGATCTAATAGATTTATCTACATAATGTAAGTATCTTGTATAAACAAATGCAAAAAGATTTTCGAAAGAGTTTTGAGAAATCGCTAGCAACTGATTCTGAAGAGTGCTATTTTTATAGTAATTTAAAACGCTTTTCACAGACGAACCACCATTCTTTTGATCGTTACTTGCAATTGAACTAATCATTTGACGTAATTGATCCTTGTTCATTTCACTCACTTTTGGACTTTCAATTAGACAAGTCGCATGAGTAAAAATAGCATGATTTTGCTCATCTGCATCACCAAACGACCTTGCTAAGGCCAGTGATACTTTATGCATATATGCAGAATAAAGCATATTTAAAAAATCTTTAATAGGCGTGATAGATTCTTTTTGATGTACTTGGTTTCTTAATGCATAAAACCATGTTATAGATGAATACATAAAATGAACCCCTGTCAGTTCTTTACCTCTTCCATCGCTTGCCTTCATTGAATTAATTTTATGATTGATGTTTGCCAATAATTCTTTAAAAATCTCTTGGTCGACTGCTTCAGTTATAAACTGCGCACCTTGATGTTTGCTTTCATAGGCGTTAACTAGATTCAATAAATGATGGAAAAAATTCATGGCTGCATGATCATGATTAGAGTAAATAATTTTAAAATCGATACTATTCTTAAACGCATCAAGAAAATGAATCATTGAGAAATTATTAGTCAAACGATCACCCAATAAGTCCCCAATTAATACAACTTCAATCTGCTTGCCATTAACTGTATTGGCTTGAAATTTTTTTAAAAAATCAGGCAAATTATTGATATAATTAAAAACAATTCCATCAGCTGGATACTGATTTAACTGGATCTCTGGTGTATAATCATTAATACCACTTGTATTGAGCGCTGTTTTAACTTGAACTTCAAACGCCTCTTGTTCTGCTATTAATGCATTGAACGATAATGTTTCTGATGGTTTTACACAAATGACACCCCTGGCATGAAGCTGTTTTAAAATACTAATCCAACTACCATTCCCATCACCTAAAGCATAAAAATCTAAACCATCTTCTGGTTTATCTAGATTTTGTTGCAATGAAGAAACAATGAGCTTACCAGTTTTTGTTGAAAGAATGCTAGTCTTATTTGCTGTATCGTTATTTTCCATATCATTATTCCTCTATTAATTAGATATTTTTTTATCATCTTATCATGAAATCATTGAAATTATATTAATAGTTAATAAAATCAATTATTTATACATAATCTATTGATGCAGTCAACTGCATTAACTTGATTGACCAAAGTTAATTTTTTTACTTTCTGGAACTTTTGTCCCATCCTCTAACCTTGGACGCTTAGCCTTGAAAAGACATGGCGTACACTTAACACTAGTTGGTTTGGCAACTTTTTTGAATACTTTTTCATTTTTACATTTGATGCCAGAAAAAGTTATACGCTCAACACTACGCTTACTATCAAGATTATCCAATGAAATATAACTCAAACGATTATCATTAACCCCAGCAGTTCCAGTATGACCATAAATATACATCATCATGGATTGACCTGATTGATCTCCTGTGATTTCAACACGATTCCAAACAAAATCATGAATCTTTTCTTGCAAAGGATACATAAGACCATTTCTATCACGAGCGCAAATAATGGCTGGCATTCGTTTGATAATATATTCAAGGTCTTTAGTCATTTGTTTATTAACTGCAATGAAGAGAGTTGTATTCTCGCTATTAGACGGGTCTAGTAGTGTATCTTGGATCACTTTTTTAAACTTTGAGATTCTATCATATATATCTGTTAATCCTTTATAAAGATCTGAACTTTTATGCTGATCATTTCTACTAACGTTTTCGTAACATTCAGAAACAACGCTTTTCCAAAGTTCAAAGAGTGATGTCGACTGTTCTTCAGAAATGTTTGAAGCCTGACAAACACCGTTTAGAAACTTATCATGAATCACCCTTTCGGCTAATTCATATATTTCAACTTTATAGTTAACAAGTTCATCTTGTTTATAGTTTTCACAAAATTCAATCAAACTCTGAATGACTTCTGGGTTTTGGATATTTTCTTCAAAATAATTTTTTTCTGATGGAGATGAAATACTTTTAATATTTTCAAAAATATCGTTAAAAATATTATTTTTAAACCATTGTGTACTTCTAGTATCAATATTTCTTAGGTTTTCAATACAACTATTTAAAGGGTCAATTTCATTTTTTAAGTCCGGGAAACCTTCTTCACTCCAAAGATAGTTACTGTAACGGTTATTAGATACTAAATAGTTATATAGTTGCTCTAAGGCATCAACTCTGGCATTTTGGTGTAACGCATTTAATTCACCATCGTTACATGCATTTAAATTTTTTAATACTTTTAATTGCTCACTTAATCCGTAGAACATATTTACATAACCATTTTCAAACGGCTGCTTAAGTACTGCCATGTCTGCATGGTAAAACGGCATCATTTGAGTCATGCGCATATGCTGAGTGATTTTATCTAACAATGTAGATGCTTTCTTTAAAGCTAATTCATACTCAGTGTATTGACTTGGGCTTGAATTTTTTTTGATTTTTACAAACTCTTTTATCCAAACAGGCATATAAAATATTCTACAGGCAAACCAATTAACCTTTTGTGCAATTAGTGTTGTCGCAATATCTTTAACGTTAGCATCATTAGAAAGATCTTTATTTACATACGCTGGATAACTTTGTATAAAACGTCTGAGCAAATCTAGATATGTTGTATCAGTCTTACCCAATGCATCAATCAAAGAACTTGTATAATCAATCTCTTTTTGATAGGGCATTTGATAAGCTGTATAAATTGAAGTGATGCGCAGTATTGTTTTTAATTTTGATGCATCAAGTGGTTGCTGACTAAAAAGATTTTCTACAAATTTACCCGCATCCATTAAAGACAACATGGCTTGTGGTGCATGAGTAGTCATATAAGGTCTTTTACCACCTGTTGTTTCTAAATCTTGTATATATGCTAACTTTAAATTTGGCATATATACTTTTCCTACAATATTAACTACCTCAGAAAATCCTGAAACAAGTGATTGTTTATCAGCAGGATCACAATCTTTATTTGCTTGATCGATATCATATATTTGTTTTTCAATTGTGAAAGCAAATTGAACCAAAGATGCATAACAAGACTTAAAATTTAAGTCTTGACCAACTTCATCATGAACATAGTTACGCATGGGTATTAAAAAATTTTGTTTCACATAATTAATGTCTGTCAATTGGTTAGGATCCAGTTTTTCATAGTTTGCTTTTAAGCGCGCATACATATTAAAAAATATTTCATCGTGGTTCGAAAAAATAATTTTAAAATTAACACCTGCTGCTTGGATTGCTTGAAATGTATATAACATATATAAGGTATTGGTTTGTCTATCTGCTAGCAAATCACCTGCAAAAACAATTTCTATATTTTTATCCGACTCATTTATTACAAATGTTTTTAAATCATCTTTTAGTCCTTCGATAAACGTCTGACCATCTAATTGATCATATGTCGCAATATCAGTCTCTTTTAACTTGCTTACATAGTCTGTTTGATAACCATTGGCTTGTTTTGTAAATAAACTCATCAAACGACCATGTGAAGCATTGCTTTCTGTCTGGTATTTCTGCATCACAGACTTTTGACCGTCCCATGTGAAACTTGGGATACATTGCATACATTGTTGAATCAGTGTCAACCAATTACCATGAAGATCAGGAATAACATGAAAATCTTGATCTTTGGATTGCGTTTGACCAGAACTAAACATTTTAAATGGGGATGCAGATGATGGCATAATATTTACTCTCTTTCTTTGTTACCTATTACTAAAATAACACTTATACATTAAAATAATATTAATTACGTTTAAAATAGAAAAAATCTATCATTCCATAAAAAGAGAGTAAAGTGTTAACAAAACTGAAAAATTAGGATAAAATTAATTTTAATTATGGGAAAATTGAT
>JAQWRO010000056.1 GCA_029243665.1 Gammaproteobacteria bacterium | reverse complement strand
CTAATGCATCATGCCTACCCGGTTTTGACTATTTAATGAATACATTTGGCGTGTTTAAAGCCCTGCATTTAATCATGACTGACCATAGTAGTAGTTGCGGGACTGTGGTATTTAGCTTTTTAGGGTTTAGTATCCCGCAGCTATTGATGATGATTTATTTCTTATTGATTGGCTTAAATATTTTTAAGCAGCGCTTATCATCATAATCGCGCACACTCATCATACGAAAGTTTTTGCACATCTAGTGATGGATCAGAAAAAACCAAGCACCTCACACGCTCACCCATCTCAGAAGGGTCCGTCAGCTGCCTAACTTCCCAAGCATTGTTTTCCCTACTTGGATGCTTCATTAAATAATCAATGACCCAATGGCTTTGTTTGAAATAATGATTGATTTGCCACCCTTCATCTGCAGCTTGATGGGCAAGTACTGAAAAATTAACATCGGCTGTTAAGTCCATGTGGCCAATATGATTCAAAACATTGCTCTCAACTGTGTTTTGGTAAAAGCCTCTTAAACTATCTCCTAGATGAGGTAAATGCATGAGTTCTTTTGTATGATATCCATAATCAAACCACACACAAATACTACCTTTTAAAGCTTGAGCCATAGACTTAAACACATTTGCGTAGTCTCTAACGTCATAAATACCATCCACTGTTGGCCAGTGTGCCATCGCAACATTGACAGGCTGCCACTGCCAAATAAGTTTACTCTCATCAACCCCGATATATGCTTCAAAGCATATATCGTCTACTCGCTTAATTCTTCTTGATGGCAGCGCATCCAGCCACTCATTAGCAATGATTATGCTCTGTTGAGGGATATCACTTAAGCCAATATGCTTAAGAGCACCTTGCTTTTCTAGTTGCACTTTTCTTAGAGATTCACTGATTTCAACAAGGCCATAAGACTCAAATCGATCTTTAAAATGATCCTTTAACTTTGACATCAACAACCCTGTCCCAGGCCCAAGTTCGACCAGGTTTTGACAAGTTGGCGCCAATTGTTCTATGAAATGTATCAGTGCATCAGAAAATAAAGAGCCCATTTCTGGGGCAGTAATAAAGTCTGCACCGGACATTCCAGGAGATTGGTGGTAATAACCACAACTAGGATCATATAAAGCCCAATGCATAAAGGCATCAAAGCGCATTGGACCAGATGCTTTAATCTGAGAGACTAAATGTACTAGATTTTTATTTTCCATTATGTCTATGCCAGTCTATCTCGACTGAAGTTGATTCTGCTTCTTTTAAAACACCCTTTTTAAATAAGCGTAATTGTAGTGAGTTGATCCGCTGATCAAAATCAATGACCACATTTCTAAGGTCAATCAGAAGCGCTTCTAAAAGTTCATATTCACATTCTGAAGCGCGCTTTATTAATGCTTGAGACAAAGTAAAGTAATTGACAGTATTTTCTATATTGTCTTCAATCGTATCAAGATCAATCTCTAGAGTAACGTCAGCAAAAATTGACATTTGGGATTGTCTTTCCCACTCAAATACGCCGATCAACGTTTTCAGCTCTAGCTGATTAATACTAATTTTCAATATTGTACTCCAAAGCCTTTTTCAAAACGGTTGTATAACAACCCAAAACTTAATAATGAGAAACCAAATGTACACATCAATACAATGGCTGGTGTAAATTCATGAATCCCCAATAAACTATAACGGAATAAATCAACAAAATAACTGATTGGGTTATACTGATGAAGCCATAATAAAATGCCTTGTAAGTGCGTACCATCATAAAACACACCCCCAAAAAAGATCAAAGGTGTCAACACAAAATCAGGCACGATGGTAATTTCATCAAAATTTCTAGCATACATGGCATTTAACATACCCAGTGATGCAAAACATAAATTAACACTGATCATGACGCTTATCATGTAAAACCAATGCACGATGTGTAGGTTTAATAAAAAAGTACCCAGGGCTACAATCAAGACGCCACATAATAAGCCTCGAGTCACACCGCCAATGATGAAACCTAGCACGATTTCAAAACTGGTCAATGGAGAAACCATTAATTCGTCTATAGAGCGGTGAAACTTTTCTATGAAAAAAGAAGACACACAGTTTTGGAAAGAAGCTAAAATCATGGCCAACATTGCCAACCCAGGCAGGACAAACTGAATGTAATCCACACCTTGAACAACACCAACACGACTACCGACGATCTTTCCAAAAACGGTCAAATATAAAAACGCTGTTATGATTGGTGGAATGAGTGTTTGTCGCCATAGACGAATGTATCGCCATACTTCTCTTCTTATTAATGTCTCTAAACCAACTGTGTTCATACTGCTTTCCTATCCATTGATTGTTTTAAAAGCTGCTCTAATCTTCCTGTAACCACTTCAAAGCTTTTTACGCGACAACCCAGTTCATTTAATTCATCGAATACATCATGCATAGCTTTCCCCTTAGGCAAATGGCACATCAAGCCTTTTTGACCTTTTTTTACTAAATAACATGGCAATTGATCTAGCTTAGGCAACTGGTCGACTGTTAACTCAATCATTGCAGATTCTTGATCGGCTAACAGTTTTTTAATCTCACCTGAAACAATGATTTTACCACGATTAATCAATGCCATTTCTTTACACAGTTGCTCTGCTTCTTCAAGATAATGTGTCGTTAAAACGATGGTCAATCCTTTTTTATTTAAAGCTTTAAAAAATTTCCACATACCTTCTCTGATTTCAACATCCACACCGGCAGTGGGTTCATCTAAAAATAGAATTTCTGGCTCATGAATCAGTGCACGTGCAATGGTTACAGCTCGTTTCATACCACCCGATAATGCCCTAAAAAGGGTTTTACGTTTCTCTGACAAATAAAGGTTATCTAATAAAGCGGGTATTTTCTTATCTAGCTCAGTCTTGGTTAAACCTTGGTATCCACCAAATTGGTATAGGATCTGCTCCACTGTGTGAAAAGGATTACAGTTAAATTCCTGAGGCACCAAACCAATCTTTCTTTTTGCATACATACTATTGGTTTTTAGGTTTTTGCCATTGACAAGTATGTCACCAGAAGTGATCGAAGTTAATTGGCAGACAGATTTAATCAATGTTGTCTTACCTGCACCATTATGGCCTAGCAAGGCAAAAAAAGATCCTTTAGGAATGATTAAATCAACTTCATTGAGCGCTTTATTACCATCATCAAAAACTTTTGTGACAGCTTTTACTGAGATTGCATGTGTCATGCGACTAATCATACCTAAATCAAACCTTTACTGGCAACCGTTTCTTGGTATGATAGAGGGTAGGAGAATTTTTATGGCTGATCGTATTTTTCAATTTTTCATGCTATTTGTAGCACTCATGGTAGGGATAGTTTTAGGCTCTCACTATGGCCCTCAACTCAACATTGCCCAGTTCGCCCAAGAACTACAAGATTTCTTTGTAGCTATGCTGCCTGTCCTGGCGACTGGCGCCTTGATAAAGTATTTGTTCAGTTGATAACACTTGTCCTGAATAAACCCAACTAGCAGTTGCCTCAAAACTGACCAGTTGGTCTTGTCGCTGCATCTTTGCACACCCACCTCTTTGAGCAATCACTAATTCATTGCCACACAAGTCGTTGTCATGCAAAGCAGCAAAAGAAGCCACACAAGCGCTACCACAGGCATGTGTAAATCCTGTGCCGCGTTCATAGGTACATAAAGAAATTTCATTTGGGTGATGTCTATACACACCACTCACATTGACTGGACGTTGTTGATAACAATTACGAATGGTTTCTTTTGACCAAGTCTGATCTGTTAAATCGATGATCCAATGTGGATTACCTACAGAATAAAACCAACCTTCTGGCATGATTTCAACAAATTGTGGCCACTGCACCAATACTTGAATGTTATCGTTTACTAAAACATTGACAGTGATGGTTTGATCACCTACTTTTAACTCAATGTTTTTTTGGCCAAGCTTATCATATAAAAACTTACCGACACTTCTAGCCCCGTTCAAACACTGCTCTGCTGAAGAACCGTCTTGGTTATAAATTGAATATGACCAGGTATTTTTCTTTTGATGTCTAATAACTAGCAGTTGATCAAAACCAATGCCGAGATGCCTATCACCTAGACGCTTAACCAAAGCCTCATCAGGATCATCCTGGGGCTCGAACAACAATACAAAGTCGTTACCTAAAGATTGTAATTTATGAAATTCCATATCCTTAAATCTATCAATCTTACTGAAAAAAAGATAGTGTATGCTTGCATTTTATTTCGGTTTCATGGTAGATTTTTCCTATGGCGGGCCTATAGCTCAGTTGGTTAGAGCAGGGGACTCATAATCCCTTGGTCCTAGGTTCGAGTCCTAGTGGGCCCATTTAAAAAGCGTTTACTTTAAAACAACCAATCCAATCTTCATTTATATAGATGGTAGTTTTTTTTATCGCGGGCCTCTAGCTCAGTTGGTTAGACAGGAGACTCATAATCCCTTTATCTAGGCAGATACCCGCCTATGTTCGCTTCCATCCCAGACAAGCTCCCTATGTAAAGCAACACCCACCATTCTTAACAAGTTTTTCATAGTAAGTTGTTGTAAATCAAATTTCATATGTTTATTTATTTCTTTTGATACCTGACTAAATCTTGATACATCTGTTAGACTAAAATAGGATAAGATATTTTTTGAAGTTTACTCACTTTGTGCCATGATTGAACCGTCGTTTCGTCTCTTGTCAAAGAAGATACTTATGCCTTTAAATGAATCTTTTGAAATATATTTTCCCACAGATATCTTCTTTTTTAACAAAGCTTTCAATTCATTATCTGACAGTGCTGGCCCTATAAATGCATGCATGTTATTATGCATCGCTTCTAGAACAAATACTGGATCCTTTCTTAATTGTCTACTAGCGTAGATAAATGCAGCGCCATTTTTTCTTAAAACTGCCATTACAAATTTTGGATCATTCCTTAATTCTTTGCTTGCATACTTTAATGTATATTCATCTTGTGAAACCACCGCTAAAACAATTTTTCGATCATTCTGAAATTCTGGAAAGTTTTCTAATTTAAGACCATTTTCTCTTACTGCTTCTAAAACTGTTTGTTTATTTTTTATATTTTTTCATAAATTCTCCTTTTTATTTATTAGAACTCTTTATATGAACTTGGTACTTATTTAAAGTATTGATAACAATTACTAAAAACACGTAAATCTAGAAATTATTAAGTCTATGCCCCATAGAATTTATTTATCATGACGTATGTTTATTGCTCTCATAAGACATAGCGATAGCTAAAAGGTAATGGCCATTGATGGTTCGAAACTCAATATTTATGTGATCATTCATATCAGTGTGAAATAAATGACTTTTCTAATCAAATAAATTTGACCTCTAAGTTATGACTTTATATATTTTTTACTCTAACGTTCTGTGACACGTTAATGTCATCTTAAATATTTAATTTTTCTGCAACTTTTTCTAAGTACGTTTTCATACATTCATTTGTTTCTTGTGATACTTGGCTCAATCGTGATGCATCTTGCACACTCAAAAAAGACATAATCTTTTCTAATACCGGTGTATTATTCTTATTAATACTTGCAACATTATTGCAATGTTTATCAAAAATACTTATCCGACAAGCTTCTGTTGAAAGATATTTTTCAACAGATATCTCTTGCAACAACGCTTTTGTTCGATTAACACCTAATAAAGAATACTTAGATGCTTCTAAATCATGCTTCATCGCTGCTAGTACGATCTCTCGATCTCCCCTTAATTCTTCACTTGCATACTTTAATGCACGGCCATCTTGTGAAACCGCTGCTAAAACAATTTCTTTATCTTTATTTAAGTCATTTCTTGCATACTCTAATGCGTATCCATTTCCTTTAACTGCTTCCAGAACAAATTCTCGATCTTGCCTTAATTCTTTACTGGCATAATCTAATGCCAATGCATGTTTTTTAACCGCTGCTAGTACAAAATCTCTATCTCCCTTTAATTCTTTACTGGCCCAAAGTAGTGTAGCACCATTTTGTGAAACTGCTGACAAAACAATTTCTGGATCATTCCATAGCTCTTTACTAGCAAACTTTAATGCACGACTATCTTGTAAAACCGCTGCTAAAACAATGTCTTTATCTTTCTTTAAGTTATCACTTGCATAATATAATACGTATCCACATCTTTTAACCGCTTCTAGCATAAATTTTTTATCACTCTTTAATTCATTGCTGGCAGACTCTAATGCCCGTCCATCTTCATCTTTTGAATCTGAAACCGCTGCTAGTACGATCTCTCGATCTCCCCTTAATTCTTCACTTGCATACTTTAATGCACGGCCATCTTGTGAAACCGCTGCTAAAACAATTTCTTTGTCATTCTTTAATTCTTCACTGGCATACTCTAATGCACGGCCATTGCTTTTACCTGCTGCTAAAACAACTTCTGGATCATTCTGAAATTCTGGAAAGTTTTCTAACTTAAGACCATTTTCTCTTACTAATTCTAAAACTGCTTCTTTTTTTTCTATATTTTTTTCCATGATTCTTTACCACTATCTGAATAAAACTTATTATTAATTATTCATGACAATTATTAAAAACATATTAATCTACAAATCATTTCTTCTATGATGCATAGAATTTATTTATCATGACCCTTGTATAGTACTTTCATAAAACATTGCGATGGCTAAAAGGTAGTGGCCATTGATGGCTTGAAACTCAATGTTTATATCATCATTCATAGGCTTAAATCCATTATAAGGATCTAGTTCAATTGCTTTGAGCGATGATGGCACACCTAAGCCCTTTAGCTTTGTCACGGCTTCTTTACCAGTCCAAAAATGTATAAACGCATGCATACATACATCTTTATCCAAAGACAATAAATACTCATATTCAGATGCATAGAAAAAACGTTTGGCCAATTTAAGTGTATTCACATGCTGGTTCAATGACTCAATATCAATACCTATCGGCTGATCACTAACTGCGATCACGGCTTCTTGATCTTTATGTGTAATACTAATGAAAGCAGATTGACAAGCTAGATAAGGTTTACCTGCATCATTTTTTTCAATGACTACTTTTTTATTCAGTGACTGCTCAACCGATGTAAGATAAAATGCTTTTCGATCTACTTGCTCGCACTGTTGATGATATATTTTAAAGGCCATATGTCTTTAAATATTACTATCTTTCTTAGATTGCATAAAGTAATTTTAAACATATCTTACCTAATAATACCAATAACTATAAAGCAGCTAAGGGTTTTGATAATAGCTTTCTTGTTTCTGTTGATACCTGACTCAATATCGAAGCATCTGACAAACTAACATTAATAAAATAAACCTTAATTATAATGACATTGAAATCCCAGGCTTAAATGCTGCACTCAAAAAACACTGCGAACAAGGTCATACCATCGTATTATGGAGCGCTCAAGGCAGACAAATCACTGCCCCGAACCACCAAGATGAATCAGATAACGAAGATGCAGTTGCCTTCAATGTATCAAATTACTTTTTAGAATTATCTTCTAAGCCAGCCATCAGCCAAGTGCCCATCCACCAAAACGTTATACCACTCCATGAAAAATATAAACTGGATGTTGTTACAAATGGAAAGATACGAATCAATAGACAAATAAGCACACCCAATAATATTGGATCATTGATTATTTTAGTTGTATACATACCTAATTGATCAACTTTAAACTCTGATTTTGAAAGCTTGGTGCGTCTTTGCCAAATATGCTGCGCCCATATCAACATCAATGCTAAAAATAAAACTGTGCCAATCAAGCCTGTGTTAGCTAAAAGTTCTAGATACATGTTTTGAGGCGTAGTCACACAACCCTTTAGTTTTTTAGATGTACAAGCAATCCAATGTTGTTTTAAGCCAGTGCCTAACCATGGCTTATCATAGAACATGACCATAGCGCCTTGGTTAAGGTCGCTGTAGGGATTATTTGTTTGATGGGTCACATCAATGCTTGCAATGGTTGCATCTTTAACCACACTTGGAATGGATACAAACATACGATCATATAAATCAGGATGGTTTAATACGCCAAGTGTCGCAAAAAAAACACCGAGCACACCAATCGTTAAAAAATACTTTTTAAACTGGGGCAAAAATAAAAACATTAACACCAGTCCCAATAACCACCAAAGCGTGCTGGTACGCTCACCTGTGATAGGAATCAAGGCAACCCATGCAACAATTAATAACGCATAACCAAGTTTTCTTAAGAGTGGTTTTTTTGGCGTGGCAAGGCACATAAACCACTTGATAAGCGCAGGCCATGACATCATCACTAGATAACCACCAGCGACTAATTTACCTGATAAAGCAGTGATTCTATAATTCACTATCTTATGTCCTAATATATCTACCCCTGTATATTTTTGATGCCAAGACGCTAAAACCAACATGACCACAGCAATTTCAATGGCAGTCACCATATGCTTTCTAACATGACGGTGATTGAGTAACCAGTATTGACAGGCTATTGCAAATAAAACAAAACGAACAAATGTAAATGCCCCTTCAAAAGATACCCAAACTTGTATTGCCTGAAAAGCAATGAGCATATAATAAACCCAAATAACAAATGCTAAAGGAACCCAACGGATATTAAGCCAGCCCCAATCTTTTTCAAGACAAGCATTAATAAAAAAGACTAACCCGACACCTGTCATTGCAAGATCAATAGGTGCTTTACCAAAAATCATCCCAAAGGGCACACACATCAGTAAAAGATATCCGGTTGACCACATTTTTTCAGAACGTGATTTATTCACATATAAATTTTTAAAGTAATTAGAAACTTGATACATAGCTGAGCCCTACTTATTTCAATCATAATCTCATATATCATAATTTTTGTAAATCATCATACGATTTTTGGTCGTTCTGTTGTGCTGAGTGTCCAACCATTACTCACATTTAGAACATGTAAATACTGGAAACCATGATAAGACAATTTTGATAACATATACTGACATGCTTTGATAATGACTGGTACACTGATTTGATACTGAATGGATTGTGAGAGCTTACACAACGCACCTGATTCATCGAAGAAAATTTGTCCAAACTTCAATTCAAGCGCATGAAACAACTTAAACGATGCTTTAATTCTTTCATGACCTAAAGTGCACAAAAAAGATGGATCATCCGTTATGATTTGATTACCTAGAATTGAACAAATCACTTCCGTCCTTTTTCGACGATGTTCACTTACGCTCAATCCACACAAGTGTGCTTGACGCCTAATGTTCGTTTTGGACCATACCCCAGGCGAAAAAACACCATGTTTTAAAGGATTTAAACAATATTTAACTTGATTGGCATACCACATTAAAAAACCAAGCCAACTGTGTAGATAATACCTTTGATCCTTCATATCAGAATCTTGTTTACTGCCTTCATTTATGCCATTTAAATTGACATACAACACATCGATTTGTTGCGGTGACGGAAGTATTGCATTAAATATGTCCTGATGCCCTAGCATGTGGCACTGAGATTGCTTTTTAAATACTTGCCAACTAAGCCATCTAGTCGGCACTTGATATTGATACTTAAGCATTAGGTAACACTGTTTTGCAAAGATATCTTTTTCATGGGTTAAGAATAAAATCAATGTATGGACCTCGACAAACTTGAAACAAGTGCTTCTGAAATATACGGACGACTCAATTGAGATTCAAAATAAGCATACCCAGGACTTGGATTGGCTTCTAAAAAATAGTATTTCTTATTGTGATAGATAAGGTCTACACCCGAAAACCGAAGGCCAAGGGTTCGGTTCAAAGCCAAAATGTCTTTTTCAACTTGACCTGGCAAATGATACATAAAGATATCATTTTCAAATCGACTGTAACGATAATCCACAGCGTCCGATTGAATTCCAACCGCGACAATCACATCGTCACAAGCATGGACCCGAATATTTAAACCGGGTATATATGCTTGTAACAATGCAGGTTCATAAAAAGCTTTTTCTTCTTGACGATAAACTTGGTTCACAATGGAGCGCTCCGAACTAATAGATTTACAGATAAAAGGGGATTTGATCTTAATTTGCGTATTCATAATGATGTTTGTTTTAGGAATGCTCCAGCTAAAAAATTGGCTTGCGATGTCTAACTGATAAGGTTTTGATAAATTACTCATCGTATCTTTAGGTCGATTGATGACATTCTCATATCGATGATCAAGCCAATCAAATAAGCTTAAAAGACGATCCATTTGGTACTTATTCTGCTTAGGCCAATCTAAAAAACGATTATAAACCCCAGTAATGTCACTGTGTGACACAGGACTCTGTCCCGGAAAAAACCAATATAATTCGTCCATATCAATGCTTTTACCCAATTGATTCAAATCAACAAAAGCAAAATCAACACTATGTTTGACACAATGGTGCATAAATGCCCCAATCACTTGATCTGAACACTGCCCTAAAACTAAAATCATTAATAAAGCTCTATCAAATGATGTACTTGAGTTGCTACAGGACAAATATCATCTTTACCCTCTTTTCCATCTTTTCCATCTTTACTGTTTTCTTTCCCAAAAAAACCAACATTATTTTCATGTTTATACCCTTCAAAACCAATTTTATGACTCATATGTTTACTCCTATATTTACTGTTATTAAATTAATTAACTTGATTGCCGCCAATAATTTTGCCATGAATAGACACATTAGATCCCTTAACCACACGGCCATTGCCTTGCTCAAAATAAATATTACCGCTAACCTTTGTGTGACCAGATAAAATGACTGTTTGTGGCTCATTATCATGTTTTAGCATATTGATATCACCCACATTGGTATCATGTAATTCAATTCTGTTTGCTGTGGCATGAACATTTCCAACATTGGTATGTTTCATAACAACAAAACCTTTAATGGTAAGATCTTTGGATGTATTCACATCATTCAGTTCTGCCGTCCCATGGATTGCTAATGTTTTAAAACTTGCACCCTGTGCCAATAATTGCCCCTTAACCATGGCATGACCCAAAACTTCAGTACCTGTCAATGAAACCATCCCATTGGCATTTAGGTGGTCCAATGTGCCTTGACTGCAATTTGTTTGGCCATAGAGTTCTGTACAATTCGAAAAAGCCAACATGGGTACAACACCCATCAACCAGTATCTTTTTTTCATAATTTCTCCTGTCATCTTGATACTAGTTTGACAAGTCACATACTTAAAAAAAATACAGTGAAATAATCTGGTGTATTTGACGCGATTAAATAACTCTTTTAATATGTATCTATGATCGATGCCGCATTACTTAACATATTGGTTTGTCCTGTCTCAGGTGCACCAGTCATCTATGACAGAGAAAACAACCAGCTTATATGCCATACAAGCAAATTAGTCTATCCAATCATAGACGGCATTCCTGTGATGCTTGAGGAAAAAGCTAAGCCTTTTGTTGAAACGCAATAAATTTATTTAAGGGAAATAAAAATGGATAATGATGTTTTTTTAAAAATAATAGCTAGGGAAATCCCTGCTGATATTGTTTATGAAGATGAGCATTGCATCGCTTTTCATGACATAGCACCTAAAGCACCTACACATGTGTTGGTTATCCCAAAAAGAAAAACACCTAAATTATCTGACTTCACGCCAGAAAAAGATCCAGATGTCATGCATGCTTTTAGCAAAATTCCACATGTGGCCCAATTATTAGGGTTAGAAGACTTCAGAGTAGTTTTGAATAACGGTGAAGGCGCTTGCCAAACGGTTTTCCACATTCATTTTCATATTCTGGGTGGTAAAAGACTGGCTTGGCAACCTGATTAGGCACCTAAAGCCCATAGATCATAGGTAATTTTTTTAGGTTGATAACTATTAACTTTTTCTACTTTGCCAGGAGTAAAATGATGATCTTGCACAGTATAAGATTCCAAAGCATTTCTTGCAAACGATTGATTGCAGCTAACGACTACAATTGATACACAACACATTTTATTTATAATACCCATAAAGTATATTGTACCACAATTCAATATAATTGTGTATATTCAACTACTTACCCTTGTAAAACAAACATTCTTTTACAAGTGCTGTAATTTTATTCTCTAGATCCTTAAAACCATGTTTTTCACTTGGGAAAGCATGGTATTCACAGGGGACATGATGTGCTTCTAATGCATCTATCATCATTATTGTTTGACTGGGTGGCACAACTTTATCTAATAACCCATGAAAAAATATAATTGGCACTTTAATTTTACCAATTTCATGTGTTGGCGAACGATCTATATAACGTTTTTCTTCTTCTGGATAGCCCCCAATCAAATAATCTAAATAGCATTGTTCAAATTTATGAGTAATTTTTAGCAACTGCATCAAATCACTAACCCCATAGTAGCAGCCACCTGCAGCAAACTTCCCAGAATACATCAAAGCTCTAAGTGTTGTAAGCCCTCCTGAGCTTTTACCTCTAATGAAGCATCGTTTTGGATCAACCATTCTAGCATCAACCAAATAATCTCGAGCAGCCACACAATCTTCAACGTCTATGACTCCCCATTGATGCTCAAGGGCATCCTGATAAGCGCGCCCATAACCTGTACTGCCGCGATAGTTAACATCAACCACACTAATGCCCTGACTAACCCAAAATTGAATCATTGGATCCCATTGGGGCGATGTTGCAGCCGTAGGACCACCATGACATAGCACTAATAGAGGAAGCAATGCTGAAGAATGGGTTTTGCGAGCATCATAGAAGAATGCATGCGCTTGAGCACCATCTAGCGATGGGAACTGAATTGGCTTTGCTGGCACAACTGAATCTTGATCATGATTCACTTTATTTCCTTCAATCATTGACCACTCACCAGAAACAACGTTGATACGTAAGATTTTTGGTGGAGCATCTATATATGCGCCCATCACAAATAAATCATCACCCTCGGTAGCCATAAATGGTAAATAATCACAACATGGCAAATCAAAGGGTTGCCACTCATGATCCACAATTTTACCCAATGATCTTTTTTCAGGTGGACCGGCAATGGCAATACATACATCGTTATCCATGACAGCGATGTTTTGTTGCCCTTGTTGCCAACGCTCAAAACCGAAGTGCATTTGCGCAGGATAAAGTGGCTTGCCATCTAAATATACATTGGCCCATCCCGTTTGATCAGAGGTATACAACAATTGATTTTGCGATGTCCAACAAAATTGACTAATGACATCACTATTTGAAGCATTGATTGTTTGCATGGCATCTTTTTCAAACCAATGACCATAACAAAGCTGGCACTGATTCCATGGCATATTAGGGTGATCCCAATACAAATAGGCCCATAACTTACCATCTTTACTGAACCTCGGACTTGCATAGAAATCATGACCTTCCGCAACAACAACCTCTTCTAGCGTATCTAAATTGATTGAGATAATCCTATTTACAATATCATGCTCGTGATGAACTTCCTGAATCGCAATCAATACATCATCAGCTAAATCAATGTCTGCATAACGTGTGTGTTGGTCCCCAGTAGTGATTGGATCAATCACTTTGGTTTGTCGATGATATCGACATATTTGTTGATCTTCTTGACGAATAAAATAAATATCACCATTGGCATATATGGCATAATCACCACCACCGTACTCATGGACATGATTGCCCAAAGCATCATCACCATCAACTAAGGTTTCTTTTTCACCATCGGGTTTCAAAACAACTAAATAATCACCTTTTACATCAGGGTTGCTTTCTATCCAATGACAATGACCTTGCCAAACTTTGATTTCTCTTTGATGTATTAACTTGCAAAAAGCTTTTTTTGCAGCTGTTTCAATTGATGTATTCATTGGGTCTTATTATAAAACGTTCATTACTTATTATTCAAACCTTGACACAGCATTAATTTTATACGATAAAGTGATTATGCAACTTTCATATACTGACGCGATCGCTTTTGGCTTTTGCTCACTTTCAATTTGTTTCTTTTTAACGCTTAACTTAAGAAGTAAACAAAGGTTTTTTTCCTATCTTTCACGCCAACTTGGCTTGAATCAATTCATTCAATATTTCTGCAACTCAAAGCAAGCTGTAATGTATTGACAAATGAAACATTAAAATTTCTTTATGATAAAAAAATACCTATTGTTCACGCTCAAATGCATCACATAAAAGAAGTTTTTCCTAATAAAGACATTACCTATACCCTCATCGATGATAGAGAAGACATTGGTGCTTTTTTAAATAAGCATATTACAACAAGTATCCCACCACGCGTTACTTATAATTTCGTATTATTTAATGAATTTTTGGAGTGCAAAACACCTTTTAAACCAATCCCTTCTACTGCAAACCTTTTTGATACTCAATGGCGGCTACATCATTCAAATAAAACACCACCCTGTTATCCACTTATCAAGCATTCGTTAGCAACCTAATTTTTTTAAAACACTTAATATTTTCTTAAAGTTAATTGCGTAAAATTTGAATATGTCTGTTTTAAAAAATAAAACCATTAGCATACTTAAAGATATCTATTCGGTTATTATGCTTTCAATTTGTGCGATTTATCGTCCATGGGTTGATTTATACCAAAGTTTAAAACACCAAGCCAATGGTTCTTTTCTTTTTCATAGAAAAACCTATCAAAACTTCTTAACTGAAAATTTAAAAAAAATAGAACCGTGTATCCGCTTATATTGGCACTTACTGTATGGAAGTAGTTTTATCATTGCAAAACTAATCAACATTATTGTGTTTTACCCGTTTAGATTTTTTGCAACAATAAATACAAATAACTTTAAAAGTACGGCATATAAAAATATTGATAATGATATTGATGACAGAATTTTAAAAAGACCTACAATGATACACCAAAGAACTTCAAAACTATTCATAACCATAAAAACAATGCCAGAAACATTCAATGAAAAGGAAATTAATGACGAAATAAGCAATGCTTTCACCAACTACTTTAAAGTACCATTATCATCATCTAAAAAGGCACTCAACCAATTTAGAATCAACCCCATTGATTCTTATAAACCTTAAAATTTAGAGTGAAGCGTTTTTAATGTTTCACGCTCAATTGCATCCATCTTAAAAAAGCTTTGATAGCTTATTTTCAAAAATGTCTCAACATTTCCATGCTCTACTTTTGTCAAGTAACGATTAGTATTTAAACCCTTTGGTACTATAAAGCTAATGATATGATCACATAGATCCTCACATAATATGTTGTAAATCCTTTACTCCACATCTCATGATCCCGTGCATCCACTTAGATAGTGTAAAATGTTTGTGATATTGGTAACTAATTATAACTGCGCGCGAACACCATGCATCAGTCATAAGATTTAGATGATGTCTAGCTATAATTTTGATTGTTGGCTGTATAATTTCAAGCGCACCAATAATGGTTTTTTCACTACTTTGTTGATCACGTCTGAAATACTGGTAATAAAGTCTTTGGGCATAAAGATCATCTTCGATTCCTTTATCTTTTTTTATTATGACTTGTCGAAGTTGAGACCAAACATAATCATGATTTAATGCTTGAGGTAGAAGCATATCAATTTCATCTACACCGTATCGTGCTATATATGTTGAAAAGGTTTTTGTTGGAATTAAACTTCTACCTATTTGGGTTTGATGAAACGTGTTTAAAAATTTATAACCGATGGTTTTGAAGTTATCCGCTTCTAACGAAGCCAACATGAAACGCTCGTCAATAGAAATATGTTTTAAGAACATAAAGCCTAAATGATATCTATTCATATGTGCTAGCACATAGTCAATTCTACTAATATCATTTGTTTGAATAGCTTCTATTAAATCTATTTTAAAAGGCTCATAATCTAAATATATCCCAATTTTAGATGCAAAGATAAACACGTTGTCAGTAATTGAATAGCGTAAATAATTTACAAATTGTTGAAGTGGAAGCATTGTTTTTTATTTTCATGCTACCACACTTGCCTTAACTTAATGTTAAGGCAGACTATATGTCATACTTTATTTGGCGTCTAACCAATTATCCGCATGGGCTATATTGACCACCAATGGCACCGACAGATCTACTGCATGGGTCATCTTATTTGTGATGACTGAAGTGGCTTTTTCAACCTGGTCATTAGGAACTTCAAAAATCAATTCATCGTGAACCTGCAAAACCATTCTATATGGGTCATCAGATAAGCCAATCATGGCTTTTTTAATGATATCTGCAGCAG
>JAQWRO010000052.1 GCA_029243665.1 Gammaproteobacteria bacterium | reverse complement strand
TTGCTGCATATATGCCTGCAAGGGGATGGCTATCTGCGTGAAGGTTAGCTGTTGGATAGCCTAATTGTCTTCCCAGTTGTTGACCTTTTTTAACAATGCTACTGATATGGAAAGGTCGTGCTAAATGTTTTTCTAATGTAGGGAGGTCGCCGGTATTAAGAAGTTCTCGACAGTATGAGCTGCTTATTTTCATATCTTGTATGGTATGTAATCTGGATGCAATCAAGTGAAATGTTTTGGCAAGTAAATTGGTATTGCCCGCCCTATGTTTGCCGAAATGAAAGTCTTCGCCAACATAGATGGTTTTAGGTTTGATTGGTTTAAGAACATCAGAGATGAATTGTTCAGGTAATAACTGAGCAGTTTTTTCATTAAAGTTGATGACGTAAAGCTGATCTATACCATATGCCTTTAGAGTTAAACACTGATCATAAAAAGTTTGGATAGGAATATGAGTTGATCCAAAAAATTGTTTGGGATGAGGTCGAAAGATAAGGCAAGCGAGTGGGATGTGATCCTTAATAGCCTGTTTTTTGGCTTCTGTAATCAGTTTTTGATGACCCAAATGAACCCCATCAAAATTACCAATTAGTAAATGACAGTTTGAGAATTTTTGATGAGGTGTCTGTAATATATTCATAGTTTTAATTCTTTACCTAAACCAATCCATTTAATTTGCATAAAATAAGAGATCAAAAAAAGTGTGCTAATCAGAAGAAGTAGTTCAAAACGTTGCAGAGATGCATGTTCTAGCCACCAGGTCGATGATGGCACGATGGATTTAATAATAAATAATATTAAGAAGGTCAGTAAAAATGAATGCAACCATTTGATCATCAGTGACTTATCAATTTTTATCCAATGGTTTTGAATGGCAAGGTATAGTAAGACGGAGCACTGTATCCAACATGAAATACTGTTGGTTAATGCTATCCCAACATGTTTAAAAACAGGCACTAAAAGACAGTTTAAACTGATTGAGATAACTGCACCCATGCACGAAACATACGTTGGCTTTTTGATGGACTTGTGTGCGTAAAAAAGCGTGTATAAAAGTTTAATAAACATAAATGCTGGCAATCCTAATGTAAGTGCCATTAAAGCACGATAGGTCATTAGTACATCATTGGTAGAGAAAGAACCGTGGTAGAATAAGCAGATGACAATTTGCTTCCCAAATAAAGCAAGCATTGTGACACATGGGATAATGCCAGCTAAAATAATTTGGATGCCCCAAGTGATCTGTTTTTGTATCATGGATGAGTCTTTGTTAGTGATGGCTGAGGAAAGTTTTGGAAGCAGTAAAGTTGATATTGATACAGTGATAACGCCTATAGGTAAGTGGCATAAGCGATCGGAATAATAGAGCCATGAGATACTTCCTCGTGGCAGAAATGATGCAAAAATTGTATCAAAAACTGAGTTGATTTGTGAAAAGATTGCGCCTCCCAAAATGATGGTCATCCCAAAAAATATTTTTTTGAGTGAGTGAAAGTCCCAGTTCCTGCTATAGCCTAGATAAGGATAAGCTCTAAAAAGCGCAATTAAAAATTGTAGAATGCCTGCTAAAGTTACTGCCATAGAAACTTTAATACCCGGTGAGATGGAAGAAATGGGCATTAAGATGGCTGTAATTAATGTAATATTTAATAGGGTCGGCAAAAAAGCAGGAAGGCCAAAAATATCTTGAGCATTCATAACGCCTGAAAATAATGTTGTGAGTGCTATAAATAATAAAAAAGGAAATGTCCATTGAACCATTTGGCAAGCTAAGTTGAAACGCTCTTGGTCATGAACGAGTCCCCATGCAAATAATTTTATAAACCATGTAGGTTGGAGGACAACAAAAATAGTTAGTATAGTTAAGAAGATACCCAGTAAAACAGCTGTTTGAGTTGCGATAACTTTCGCGCGCTTAGGATCGGATTTTGATATTTGAGTGTAAATTGGGATAAATGCTTGTGTTAAGGCTCCCTCAGAAAAGAAGCGACGCATGTAATTAGGGATCTTGAATGCAACCAAAAAAGCATCAAACGTAGCGCTAGCTCCAAAAAAACTCGCAAATAGAAGGTCTCTTGCAAAGCCAAGTATCCGAGAAATCATTGTCCAAGATGCAATTTTTCCAGTGACGCGTAAATATGATGATGACTTATTGGTACGATTCATAGTAATTTCTATAGATTAGCAAAAAACGTTAAAATATGGTACCTTAAGGTATTAAACAAGGAAGATACCATGAAACTGGAGCATCTTTGGCCTAATAAAAATGAAATTTGTAGATACCAAAACATAACTTGGATTCATTACCTGACTGATGCAAAATTGCGATGGTCCTTGGTAGGTTTACTGGTGCCACTTTTAGTTCTTTCTCTTTTTGCATTGAGTCAAGCTGGGACATCCTTGTTTTTGTTAACAAGGTTTGGCTTTGCCCATCCAGTAGCACTTTTATTTGCATCTATGGTTTGCTGTTGTTTAACAAGTGTCTATTTTCAAAAGATCTCACTTTATTTTAAAAAGACTTTTTTTTTCAAACACAGATTTTATAAAGCTTATAAAGATCTACATCGAAGTTTTGCAAGTGTTGATTTTAAGGAGGGTGGAGTAAATTTAAATAATATTAAAAAAGTTCAGGCAATGTGGTTATTGTTGCAACACAGGCATATGGTGAAAAAACTTAGAAATACTCTGAAATCCGAAGAACCATTTGATGAATCTGATCTAGAGGGTTGGTACGGAAGGATGCTTGAAATAGCGAAGAAAGATTTGGGTGGTGAAGATTTTAAAATACGACTTTATGATGAAGAATCTTTTGTTTATCAATGGAGTCTTGGGATTCTAAAAGTGGAACTAGAAGTTGTTCAACTTCAAAGCGAAAAAAATTTAGATGATTTAAGCATCAAAAAAATCAGAAATAAATTAGCAATGTTTGGTTGGTGTTGCTTGGAAGGTATGTCTGATAGGGCAAAAAATAATACTCTCAAAGAATTGAAAAAAATTACAGATTACAAATTTGAACCATGGCTTAATCGCATAGAAGAATATGAAAAAGAATTTAATAATGGTGTCTTAGGGCTTAGTGAGGAAGAAACTCAATCTAAACGTAAATCTTATCAATTATGGTTCAACAAGTTTAAACATCAACGCATCAATATTGATCACAAATTAAACCCTGACCCAGAACTATATGGCTTTGCTAGGTATACTTCATATTTCGGTGGTCGAGGCAATATGATTGCAGGTAATAACCTTATAGGCCTTTATGGTTCTGTAGCAGGTGTCGCAGCGCTTATTTCGTTCTACCCAATTCTTCATTTATCAACATTCGTCAAAATAGTTGTAGCCCTTTTTGGTTGTTGTTCTGCAGCATATGCATCTTATGCACTAACGGGGCCTATGTTAGAAAAGCTTTTAAAACAATTTTCGCGTTGGCGTATGCGACAAAATTTTAGACGTTTTTTAAATAAATCATCTTTTCAATGGTTGACTCAAAGGTCTATAGATTGGCGAATTTGCATATGTGTGATATTTGCAGGTTTTGTGACTTTATCAGCAGTTAATTTTAACGTGTATGCTACTTGGCATTTAACGAATAGACTCATCGCTTTATTCCCAGATACTGTGTTTGCTAAATTTCTTTCGCATATGCCCATCTTTATAAAAATATTTTTAAGTGGGTTACAGGCTATAATTTCATTTTTATGTGCTGGAGCTCTTTATTTTACTTCATGTTTCAATCAATATGTTGGGAAACAAGGCAAAGTTAATTTAAGGTTTATTAGTGTCCTTGATAAGATTAATAGCCATATTGAGCAAAAAAGTTGGTTAAAAGTTATGCAGCTTATTGTTATTGTAACCTGTAGTGGATTGGCTGCCATTGCACAAACCATCATTTGGTTCCATGGCATTAACATCATTCTTTTTAGTTTATGCAGCATTCCATCGACATTAGCTTTTTTTGCAACATTTTGCGAGGCTGCTTTGGCATGCCTTGATAATGAAGATCCTAATGTCTGGTTGTCTGATCAAGAGATAGAAGCTTGGGTAGAATTTCCTTCAAGCATGGTTAATATTCTTTCAGAATCTAATGGTGATGATGTTGGATTGAATATTGATCATCAGGAAGAAAATTTAGACACATATAATGTAAATAAAAGATGATGATCAATGTCTAAATATGAAATGCTATTTGCTTGATTGCTATCTGCCATCCATTCATCTAGCACAATTCGCTTGAAATCATCTTCGATATGTATCCCTGGTCTATGTATGTGACCATGAATTAATATATCAGCATGTGAGGCATGAGCAAGTGTCATCGCCATTGAATGGTTAATGGCAAATTTTTTAACCTTAGTAGGCTTGTTTTTTGTGCTACGTATCCCTTTAAAAATAGACTTTCGAATGTTTTTTGGTAAATACATGAAAAGTGCCTTTATAAATCTTGAGCGAGTTGCTTTTCTAAAAAATTGATAAAAATAATCTTTTGTGCAAAATTGATCGCCATGTGTTAAGACAACGTTTTGTGAGTTAATGGTAACTCTAAAAGGATCTGGTATTTTTTTTACATTAGCTTTTTTAAGCCAAAGATCTTCAACAAGAAAGTCTCTGTTGCCAGGCAAAAACATAACTGGGCAATCAACGCTACTGAGTTTTGTTGCAAGCTTGTTATATTCTGTATCATGAATATCTTGTCCTAGCCAATGATCAAAAAAATCACCAAGAATAAACAGCCCCTGGCATGATTTAGGGAGGGTGTCTAAAAAATCATAAAATGTTTCTAATCGAGCTTCATCTGGTGTTAAATGCAAATCTGAAATAAAGCGTACAAACTCATTTTCATTGAGAGATAAATGCATGTAATATTTCTCCGAGCGTTTTATTCTGATGTTTCGAACTGTGTTCTCTTAATGCATTTAATTGTTTAACCATATGTGTTCTAGTTTGAGAGCTGTTACTAATGTTTAAAGCTTGAGTAGCAATGTGATCAGGTGTCATTTTTTGTTGCAGTAGCTCTGGAACTATGGTTCGATTAGCAATTAAGTTGGGTAAACTAACCCAATTAGGTTTAAATAGCCATTCTTTAATAATGTAATAACTAAGTCTTTGAGAAGTTTTGTAAACAACCACCATTGGGGTTTTTAACATCATCAGTTCATAGGTTAAGGTGCCTGATGTAGCCAGCGCGACATCAGCCTGAGCTAAAAATTTTTTTTGATTTTGTTCAATCAATTCGATGTTTAATTGTTCATATTGGTCTGAGATATCTTTGATGTATTGTTTTAACCTATGATTTGCAATGACTATAACAAATTTTGCAGAAGGTTGTTCCTTTTGAATGATAAGACAGGCTTTCAAAAGGTTAGGAAGATTGTTTTTAATTTCGCCAACACGGCTTCCAGGGCAAATAGCATAAAGGCCTTTTGTATATTTGTTACTTGATCGTAGGAGAGCATCTCTAGGGTTGATGATGGTGGTGGCAGAAATATTGTTTTGCTTGAAAAAAGTTGTTTCGAAATCATACATACAAGCAACTGAGGTACAGTAGCGACGAATTTTTTTTATGCGCCATGTTGCCCAGGCCCAAACTTTTGGTGGGATTAAATATAAAACTGGTATATTTCTTTTGTAAGCTTCTTTTGCAAGTCTAAGATTAAATCCGCTGGAATCAATTAACACAACAGCGCTTGGTTTCTCTCGATCCATTATTTCAACTAAGTCATTTAGCAATGCTTTAAAGACCTTGAGTTTTTGGATGACATCCACAAAAGCCATACATGCATGATCTTTAAAGTGTGCGTTTAGAGACATGCCGGCTTCTTGAGCTTTATCACCTCCAAGACCAATGAAATGTGATTGAGGGACAACGGCTTTGTATTGTTCAATGAGCCAGCCAGCATATTCATCACCACTGATTTCAAGTGTTGATAATAAAATGGATCTGGTCTGACTCATGGTGTCGATGTTCTCTCAGTCATAAGATGTGGGCTATTTGGTGGAGGAATTATTTGCTCAGTAATCTTATTTTGAAACATGCTAAGTTCTTTTGTTTGAACGTTTCGGTTAATTATTATAAGGTCTGTATTTTTGTGCTCGATTGGCATTTTAGCCCAATTGTAACAAAGGGTTGATACCATTGCGATCAGAACCGATGGCACCATGATGTAAGGTTGAAATATATTTAAACAATATGCCCACATAGGGATTGAAAAACTAATGCCAAATGAGATGCCCATTAGGGTTGATGCAAGAATGCTTGGCATTCTAATACTCACCAGTGTCAGAGTGTTTTCTGAATCTTCAATTAAACTTACGATTTTTTCAACAAAACTTCCAGTAAAGTGAGTGAACTGTGGTGAGCCTTTTACTTGTGATTCTATCAAACGAAAAACACTAAGTTTGTGCTCAATCAATTTCATTAGATTATTGCTAGAGTTTATATGCTTTGATTCAACTAGGTAAAACCATCCTGCTGAAAATAGCGCTGTCATCCCTGTAGAGATAAGCATTAACCCAAATATTAACCATGATTGGTAAGCTAAAA
>JAQWRO010000041.1 GCA_029243665.1 Gammaproteobacteria bacterium | reverse complement strand
ATCCTTACATGCGATCGTTCCTGACTCTGTAGATCTTGAACAAGATGAAACATACTTATTACCGGATAATGATTTACTATGGCAAAGCGGCATCCCCACTCTAGCGGTTATGCATCATTTTTTTGAGTATCAACCTCATTTAAATTTAAAACTTTCACATGCACAACTTGGACAAGCTTGGGTCAGTTACGCTAAAAAAATTAAAAAATTTATTGAACGCACGGTCAAACCAGGTCTGAGCAATATTTTACGTAACAATAAAATAGATTCTCCTTTTGAAGTCAGTGAGATGTGCTTAATTTGGGATTATGTCATTCATCACCATCGTGTTTCATTAATGACGGAGCATTTGGGCTTACTTGACCAAATGGACTGGGCTTCTTTAACGGATCGTTATGTATTTATCATGCAAATCATTACCATAGGTGAAGCCTTTAAAGGCATGCCCAATAGTTTATACCTGCACATAATGAAAGTGCTTACAAAAATATTAAAACTATCTGAATCCGATGCCAACCAACGAATCAAACTGATCATGACCTTAAGGGATCAATTTGCTCATCGTGAAAACCCCGCATTCCATAATCAATGGTGCGATTTATTTCATGGCAATCCATTATCCAGAACCAATAAACATCAATGTCTTATCTCTCTTGAAGTCTTACAAACTATTTATGATAACCAACATTTATTGATCAATCATGACCTAGACATTCATTATCAGGATGCCTTATTGGATTCTTTAGAACAATCTGAAAACAACGTAAGTCCAAGAAGTAGTCAACGGCAGCCCGAATGGATAAAGCAATTAATTAGCTTTGGACAAGCACCCAACAATAAAACAGGTAAGAAAGTCACCACATTAGTAACTCATGAGCCAGTGCCTTACAATGAAACCGCCTTTGCTAGCTATGAATCATTAGATGGAAACATCGCGGCGCCTGTAACAACTGATGTAGAGCCTACTGAACTCAGAAGAAGAATAACTACTGTTCATGTGGATACGCTTAAACCAATCATTGTGTCTGCCCCCGCTCCACAGCTACACCACTCATTTACAACAACTACTTTAGATGAAACACACTTGCTTCAAAATAGAATTGATTTATATAAAGAGCTTTATAAATTCCATAAAAAAACTAGACGTAAGCGTATCAAAGCTTTTAAAAACCCAACACCTTCTCTGGGTTTAGCATCTGGTTTACTAAAACTAATTGAAGCTGAAAAACTTCTTGTTATCTTATCAGGCTCTTTATTAAGACCATTGATCCGTGAAATCACTGAGCTTGAAAATTTAGATAAAGCGAAACAAACCATTAAAATCAGACACGGTTTAGCCCACAAAGCAAGTTTGTTTAAATATGATGGCAATGACATTGATGTGCTTGGCAGAGTATTACTTCCCAAGCTTTCTTAATTTATTCGAATATATGGAGAAATCAATATATGAAAATTTTAGCTATTAAATTTGCACAATTTGGGGATATTGTTCAAAGCCTTGGTGCATTTCAAGACATCAGCAATCACTATAATGTAAAAATTGATATTTTAACCTCAAAACCTTATCGATCAATATTTGAAAACCTACCGTTTGTCGACAATATCTATGTAAGTAACAGGAGAAAAAAAGACTTAATTAAACTTAATAAAATGCTCCCAACAACAAGCTACAGTTATGTGTTTGATCTACCGGGCTCAAGAATTGAAACGTATAATACATGGTTACGGAATAAGCTTTATCAATTTTATATTTTTAGAAAGTCTAAATTCATCACATTGTTGAATACAATTCCAAAAAAAGAAATAAAAGAACATTATGAATCTTTCTCTCATCTTGATTGGAATACCTTAATACTTAAACGTATGGATATTGAAACAAAGCAAACATACCAATCTCCAATCAAATATGCTCAAGACAATAGCTTCAACCCACCATCTATCCAAAACCCGTATATTTTTATAGCACCCTTCTGCTCTAAACCCAAATCAGCTGATCATAAAAGATGGCCCAATTTTAAAGCATTAATGCAGTTATTGAAAAAAGATTTTCCTTCATTGAGTTTGGTTACCGTTCCTGGGCCAGGCGAACTCGAGTTAGCAGATCAATTACCTGCAACAAAAATCTTAGACAATAATGGCAAAACAACATCTATTCCACAACTAATTAAAGTCATTAATCAAGCTTGTTATGTGATATCTCTTGATACTGGTGCAGCACACGTTGCATGCCACCTTGGGAAACCTGGACGAGTGATTGGGGGTAAGACTATGGAACCTCACCCCCTTGGATTAGAAAGTAATGTTTTTAAAATCATTCATTTCACAAAAAAGGATTTGAAAGAAGTTACAGCAGATGAGTTTTATACTTTTATTAAAAAAGACCTTGAAAAACATGTCGAAGCGTTAGCCTAACATTTTCCTAAAAACACACTTTACTCACAATGTGCCCAAAGTGCTTCCGCATCCACAAATGGTGAAATACCATAAGCAGAATTTACATTGGTCACATGTAGAGCCAATGTTGGCAATGGACTTAAGCAAACTTCTTTTTCAAAGATTTTATGTAATGGCTTCTCAAAAGGATCATGTTCAAGTTGGCACATATGTGTCATTTCTTTTAGATATTTATTGATCATTTGACTACTGGTTAAAAATGTACATAAAGTCTGATCTACTGTGCGCCAGTGTGATTGATTACCAATCACCACTTGTGTTGACTCGCATTGCCCATATAAAAAAGGATAATCACTGGGACATAAAAATAACTCATTCCCGATCAAAGTTGACATTTTTTCATAAGTGAAAATCATTTCTTGCAAAGCATGTTCTTTATGCAAGTAGTCATCTTCCACTAAATAAACTAAATCTTCAGATGCTGCACCTAATAATATTGATTGATGGAAATTTGACATCATATTTTCAAAACCATTATGTATCGGCTGACCATATTCATTTTTTTTACTTATTTTGGTCAGAAACTTACTTTTATCTAAAGATATTATTTCATACTCAAAAAACTGCTCATTAAGCAAAGCATTAAATGCATCAATTGCAGATTCATCTGAGTTATCATCTACAATCGTTAATTTAAGCTTGATATGTTTAAACAGAGATCTAGCAAAATGAATTGATTTGACAATAGACTTGATGGTCCTTAGTGTGTATTCAAGTTTTTCCGCTGTAAATAATCGTTCCTTATTTTGACTCACCAGCTTAACTTTCACACAAGTTCTAATGATGATATGTAAAGACTTAACTTTTCTTTCAATCTTTCGATTTCCAAAAGGCATGGTAATGGCTGTTTCATTAATGGTCGACAAGTTGTCACAACCACTTTTATTCAAACCTGGCAGAGTATAATTAGTTTGATCAACAATTTCATATCCTATTCGCCTATTAAGCTTAATTAATAATTTTCTAAACAATGATTTTTTTACTCTAGGATTATTGTTATGATTGCTTTTTTTCATGACATTACTTCAGGTTTACAACTTAAGACTCATAATCTTCATAACTTTTAACTTCAGCTATATTTGACCCAACATGCACATTAATTTTCTTTTTTAAATCTGCGCGCCTATCGTTAGTTTTATAAACACTTCTTGCTAATTCAATAAATGTGTCACCAAAATCTTTTTGCTTTTCGCATATGCGAATAGCATCTTCTATGTCCCATAAAGATTGATTCACAGCTTTTAATTCATTGGTGAATGTTTGTACGGTTTCATCGACTAAAACCTGCGTCATTAATGCATCCGTTAAAATACTTAACTCTTTTTGCACGATTATTCGATTAGGTCCCTGAATAAACTTGTCTTTAATTTGTAAAATTGTTATTTTGTCAATGAGCTCACCGACGGAGATTTCAGCTAAAATAGGTTTTTGATTCATACGTATATAGTTAAAGAATTTTATTATCATGTCAAATATTTTAATCATTAAACATGGCGCCTTTGGAGATATTATTCAAGCATTAGGCACGATACAAGACATTGCTTATCATCATAATGGTATGGTCGATGTTTTAACGCATAGAGCATACGCCCCGCTTTTCAAAAAGCTACCGTATGTCAATCACATCATCTTAGACGATCGCAAGGCAACAACCTATCGTCATTTTAAAAAACTTTATCAGACCCTCAAACATCAAAATTACAAAGCTGTATACGATTTACAAAACTCAACACGCACCACTTTATATCGCTGGCTATTTTTAAGGCATGTCCCTTTTATTTCCAATAGAAGCATGCTTCATTACAACGAAACCAAAAAGTGCTTAGATAAAAAAAATATTTTTTATAGTTTTGAGCTAATGCTTAAACGCGCAGGAATTGAAAGTATCGCGTGTAAAAAACCAAACGTTACTTATCTTAAAGACCAATCATTTAAGGCGCACAAGGATTACCAGCCATACATCTTTGTAGCACCTTTTTGTTCAGCAAATAACCCTCAGAAAAAATGGCCACATTTTAAAAACTTGATCACTCAATTAAAAACTGACTTTCCTGATTTAACTTTTGTATGCGCGCCAGGTCCTGGTGAAATTGAAGAAGCAAATGTGTATGAAATAACTTCGCTCCTATATCAAAAAGGCCCGACAACTCTTGAGCAATTGGTATCAATTATCTTGGATGCACAGTATGTGATCACATTAGATACTGCAGCTGCGCATATAGCAGCAAGAAGTGACAAACCAGGCACATTAATCATGGATGCAGATAGATTTGGGCGTTTATTCTTAGAGGGTCAAAAACTCACCCTGGCCTGCCATCAGACACAATTAAAAGACCTTTCTTTAGAAAAGGTTTATACAAAAATTAAAGCAGACATTGATCATCAAAGAATCTTAAAGACCGAAGCATAAGCTTAAAAAAAGCCACAACAAAAAGGCGTTTTATGTTTGACAATTGTTTCAAAATCTGGGGTTATGTATTTAAATTTTAAATCCACTTCTATACGAGGATTGAATAATAAATAATCTAAAACCTTAAGCCATATAGACTCATCAAAAAAAGGTACATCTATCAGATCAATATGATTTGAAATCTCTGCAAGTTCTAATGCATACCATTGCATGTCATGTTGTCTATTATCATCTTCGATAGTTATATGCACCAATCGGCTAGATAATTTTCTAATGTGAGGTAATAAATCCATATGCGCAATGTCGTTAAACTTAAAGGATACAGGCTTTAGTTTAATATCAACCTCGTCTATCTCTTTTTGTTCAGAGTCAATTGAAAATTGTTTGTTATTTGGCACCAATTGATCCTTGATGTCTTTTTCACAATGAAGCATCATACCCCTTTCAACAAGGGTGTTGTAGAACATCTTATTAATTTTTTGAGTTATTTTATGGCTTTCATCAAATAGCCCCGCCCCATTTTTTAAGAGATTAAATTTTGGGATTAGCCAATGCTTGTGACACATTTTAACCATAACATCGACGGTAGCATACACACCAGTTTGTCTATTTAATATCCCATTAACGTTTGTTCGAGCCAAATATTTATCATTTGCCATCATGACTTCATCTTTTTGCATCCAGATAGCCATATTTGTAATAGCACTCACATCAACCATAATTAGACATTTAGGAGCAATTTTTCTAAGCGCATCAACTAATTTAAAAAACTGTTTCGGCTCTTTTATGTTACTGTCATTTAAAACAACACCTTTAACAAGTGGTTTTGCAAGTAAAGTCTTTAATGTTGATGAAGGTTCTTCCCCAATCATTGAGACCATCACATACGCTTGACAATCTTCAATGGGTTTAATAGCTAATTTTTGATTCATATCTTTTAACTATAAATTATATGTATGAAAAAATCATCGATCATTTTAAAAAGCTTTTATTCTAACAACTTAACAAAAACTATTTTTTATATTAAAATAAATGCGTGTTATTTAGAAAACAAACAATAGAAAATACCATTGCACAATGGGAAAAAGACTTCGCCCTATCTCATGAGCTAAAGTTCATCTTAAAAATATGTATGAACTGGCTTCATCAACAAGGATATAATAACCATGATTTGATTAAGGATGTTATCTTACAACATCTACACCCATTAGATGACAAAGACCATGTTCGCCCTTGGATTAAAAATAATATAGAGACCATCATCAACTTTTTTTACGATCAAAAGAGGTTTGATGTAAGCACCTACCACTTATTAGATGCCATGCTTATAACCGAATCCATATTGGATGATAAAGGTGTCATACATAGATGGCACCCTTATAAAATTAACTATCAAGTTGCCATATATCTTGAAAAAACGCATTTCAATGAAATTACTTTAGAACAATTAGATTATTTTACAAGACAAATTGGCTATAAGCCCTTATGTTATAATATTATCTATACGCCTTTTTCTTCTCCCGTCGATTGTGGTCATCTACCATATCACACCTGTCCATATGGCAAGCATCAAATTTATTATTATGATCCCATCAACCCTATAAATCTTATTAAAGAAATTGCTCATGTACCTTGTGTCATTTTTGGCGGACATAACCTCAACTTAAGTTCAGATTGTAACTTCAAGCACTACCCTTCTTATAGAGACATCGAACATGCCATTAAAGAAATGAGCTCATCTTTATTTATGGACCCTAGAAAAAATGAGTTTGAATCCGACGATAATTGTTTAATACAGTAAGATTAAGCTGAACTTCTTAAAAGAGAACTCATAAATAACAAAGTCGCACAAAGCACTATGCATGGTGCAGATGGCACATCAAATTGCATCGAACCCCAAATACCTAAAACTACGGATAACGCCCCTATCAGCATCGCGAGCAATGACATGCTTAATGGTGTTCTAGCCCATTGCCTAGCAGTTGCAGCAGGAATGATCATCAAAGACATCAATAATAAAATACCAATGACTTGAACTGAAAAGGCGACCATCATGGACAATAGTGCCATAAAAATCCATTTAATTTTTTTAACATGAACACCTTCAGCAAAAGCAAGGTCTTCGTGAAGCGTGAGTAAAATTAGCTTTGGCCACATTTTAAAAATACACCCTAAAATAATTAATACGCCAAGCACAATAACCATACATTCATGATATGTGATGGTTAAAATATCACCAAATAAAATAGCTTCTAAATTGATTGGATGACTCATCAAACTGATCCAAATAAGCCCTAATGATAACGAACTATGAGCTAATATCCCAAGCAAAGTATCCGTTGCCAAATTTCCTTTTAACTCAAGAGAACCCAATGCAACAGCAAATAAAATACACACCAACATAATGCCCAACGAATAAGATACACCCATTGATATACCAAGCGCAATCCCAACCAAGGCACTATGCGACATTGAATCACCGAAATAAGCCATACGACGCCAAACAAGAAAACACCCCATGGGCCCTGCAGCCAAAGCAATGAAAATACCCGCCAACATAGCTTGAATAATAAAATTACTCATGACTGCCACCATGGTGATGATCATGCGCATGCTGATAGATAGACATCATTGAAGCAAACTCTTTCCCAAAAATAGATGTAAATGCAGGATCTTTGGTAATCAACTTAGGCTCACCCGCACAACAGACGTGTCCATATAAACACATCACATGTGTGGTAAGAGACATCACCATATGTAGATCATGCGATACCATCAAAACACTTGTTTTTTTAGTCTGATACAATGTAGATAAAAATTTATAAAGAGAAATCTGACTCTTGATGTCCAAATTTTGAGCAGGTTCATCCAGCACTAATAAATCAGGGTCTTTGATCAAAGCCCTCGCGATTAATACCCTTTGTCTTTGGCCGCCAGACAATTGATGCATGAAAGTTGATTGATACTCAAGCATTTCAAGCTGCGACAAAATAGCTTCGATCTCATGCTGTTTTTTAGACAAATCCAATGCTAAAAAACCCTGCACCGTTATGGGCATGGTTTTTGGCACGTCAAACTGTTGTGGGACATAACCTATCCGCAAATTAGGTTTGCGATAAATATGTCCTTTAGATTTTGGTACAATACCAAGCAATACTTTGAGCAATGTCGACTTACCTGCGCCATTGGGACCAATAACAGTAATGAAATCATGATTTGTTAAGTTTAAGTCTACGTCATGAATGATCGATTTACCTTGTAAATCAACACCAAGATCTGTGGCTGATAAAAGCAAGTCTTTATCAGCAAGTGGTTGTCTATCATCACTCATAGGGGTATTATGACTCAATAATAGGTTCATGACCAGTTGATAAACGATAAATAGGAACTATTACTCATGTACAAATACAAACTTTGTTTGATGCTTTTTTTCCTAACCACTGGTTATAGCAACGAAGCACCTAATCATATAAGTATTTTAACAAGCATTCGCCCCGTGCATAGCTTAGTCAATGCCGTCATAGGCGAATCATCGACACCAGGACTTTTACTCTCAGCTCAACAATCACCTCACCACTTAACACTCAAACCCTCTCAAATCAAACAAATCCAAGATGCAGATATTATTTTCATGATTGATCCAAGTTTTGAGACATTCATGACCAAACCACTTCAGTCCAAAAACCCCAAAACAAAAGTCATTTATCTTGAAGAGGCACCTGGCATTTCCAAACTTTCTTACAGACAAAGTCAAGCTTGGCATAGCCATGAAGATCATCATCACGATGGCCCAGTTGATGGACATATTTGGCTAGATCCTGATAATGCAAAAGCGATGGTGCAAACCATTGCAAATATTTTAAGCAATGCAAATCCTAACAAACGTCATTTATATCAACAAAATGCTAAAAACTACATCAAAAAGATTAATGACTTAAATACTGAAATTCAGCTGCAACTATTCCCCGTGAAACATGTCCCTTTTTTAGTTTTTCATGATGGTTATCAATACTTTGAACACTCCTTTGGGCTTAACGGGCAAGGCTCTATTGTTTTTGAACCCAATGACTCACTAAAAGCATCCAGACTTCAAGCCATAGACAGGCAAATCAAAACGCATCAGATTCACTGCGTTTTCCAAGACACACCAGGAAACCCCAGAATCATACAAATGATCGAATTGAATTTCAAAATTAATACCCAAGTCTTAGACCCATTAGGAATCAATCTTTCACCAGGGCCCAATCTATATTTAAATTTATTAAAAAACATGAGCAATGATATGCTGAAGTGCTTATCAACTTCTTAAATCAAAACAATATGAGGCTAATATATGACAAAGAAATCCAAGAAAAAACCATCATCAGCATCCATTAAAAAAAATTTACAAAAAACACCTAGTCAAAACACACAACCACCAAGCACTCAGGACCCTTGGTTATCTAATGATCTTGAACATGCCCTTTTAAGCAGCGACGCAAAGGAAGTTAAGTTTTATAAAAAAGATGGTAAGATCAAATTAATCCTACCCATCACTGTCTTGATTAGTGAAGGGGTTGCGGGAATCAATGCACCACTTAGCGGCGGTAATGATACAAAAACAGTTAACCAAAGGTTTGACTTAGATGATCCTAACTTAGGGTTTTACCTAATTCACTTCGATGTCTCACCTCACAACATTGAAAAAGTCATACAAGCGCATACTCACTTTTTTCCAAAAGATCCTCGGCTTGTTGATCAAACCGTTCAACTTGATTCCTCCTTAACCATCGAACACCAAACTGACCCAACAGGTGTGATTGGAAAAAAACTTTTTACTGCTCAACTTTATTTCCTCGGGCACTCCATTGTTAATTATGCAGTTATGCGTAATAACAGAATGAGCTTGACAACTTTACTTAGAAATCATGCAAACCCAAATCAGCACCGTGTTTGTTCAGAAGCACAGCAAACATTTTTCTTAAAAATAAAAAAAAGAACCATCATTGATCAGTTAAATTTCGTAAACAGCTTAGAACTTAATCTTTTTCAAAGTCACATTAAAATTTTAAAAAGCGACACATTCATTTTAAACCCGCCAGATTTATCTGTTTCTTTCAGACACTTAGGTAAAGTGTCTACATTTAAAAAATGTAAAATTTTCTATAACATTCATGAAGAAACTTGTACTTTCAGTGGTTTTAGACAAAACGATGATGGTGAACTAGAACCTCACCCTGAAAACATTAAAAACATCGATCAAAATCAAATTAAAACCATCGTATGTAATTTAATTACATTGGATCAACCCAAGGCAATCATGATATTTTTAAGGTTAGGCACGCTTGGCCTTCATTGGTTTGATCAAATGTCACCCTTAAATATTGCAACCAATAATGGCAATTCAGAAATGATCTTTAAATTGATGCAATATAATGCTGACCCTTTCTTCCGCCCACTCAATCAAACGCTTACTCCAATTGCTATGGCTATTGAAAATAATCGATTAGACCTACTGCCTAACTTTTATAAACAATACCATTTCTTTGATGTACGAAAAGAACATAACTTCATCAATCACCTCATTGAAAACAATTATTTCAGAGTTGCTTTTGTAACACTCACATCATATTCATACTTTATAGATGCACATTACTTGGTAGAAAAACACCCTCGTGAAGTTGCAATTATGTTATCTCAAAAAACAGCATCTGATGATCAACAGTGGCAAAACTATATTGCAACTAGCCAAGAAAGTCATGAAGTACAGGTCAAAGCCATTATGGATGCGGCTAGTCCAGAAGCATTATCTCAAAGCATGCTAAGCTTTGCGGGATTAATCATTGCTTTTTGGAAAAAACATCCGCCTACAGATGATCAACTATATACATTTATTGATTGGTGTATCGAAAATAAACATACCATGCCCATAGAACTAATTGTTGTAAAACTAAAGAAAAAGTTAACACTCAATGCAAACATCAGTTGCCATGATCAATTACGACATCAATACCCACAAGACATCACTTTCGTTCAAGATGATGCAGCTGTCGTTTATAGTCATGCAGAAGTCGTTGACGCGGAAACAAAAGAAGATGTGGTTAACAAGAAAAAAACACTTGTAGAAATTAGTGACATCAAAAACGAAATTGATAAAGCAATGGATTTGATCCCTGGCGAAAAGCCTTTTAAAATGTCTTATAAACATTGGTTTACTATTCGTCACTTAGAGGCCCACATTGATAAATTAAGCCATACTTTTGAAACCTACCAAACGGATGTTACCCAGTATTTTGAGAAAATCATTAAAGCAATTGTTTCAGCTGAAAACGGTGTGTCAGAAATCAAAAGTCTATTAAGTTTAACACCTATAAGCACCGAGGAAGATACCCCAACCCTCTTTCATGGTAAATTAGAAGAAGACCTTACCCGATCTCATCAACCAATGATGAACCTTTTTGATGAGATCAATGAATCGGATTTATTTGCATTAAAAACAGCGAAACTCATTGAAGCATTTAGAGAGGAATTAAAAACCACATTGATTTGTGACAGAGGCTTTTTCATAAAACAGTTTTTCATCCTTCTTAAAGAAGCACTCCATACAACAGAATCTATGGAAAAAACCACTCAAACCAGTCTATCTGAGATAATCGATACAGTCATATCAGCAACCACCCATCTTTTTTACAGCAATGATTGGTATAACACAAGCGCTCGCAAAGATGAATTGTGTCATGACATCTGTGAATGGATATTTAAAGAGAAAAAGAATACAGCTAAGATCCATGTTTGGGTACAAGACTTTTATAGTCGATTTAAAGAAAGTACAGGCATTATGCCCTCTATTGTTGATAACGTTTTGTCTGATCATTCATACGTATATATGTGCTTGATTAATTTAGGAGGTTCAAACCTTGGGCACAGTGCACACTTCATACATACAACCGCTCAATTAATTAAAACATTGATTCAAAAAAGAGATGCGCTTTGCATTAATCAGGCTGGTATTTCTGAAATGGATGACGAAGCACTTGACAACTTTAGGCACCAAAACCTAATTGATTTAAAAAGCATTGTTATCACCATTAACAAGATTGCCTCCAATATCCCAATGTTTATTAATGATGAAACATTTGTAAAAGTCACTGGCGAGGACTATGAAAGCATTAAATTTGCGCTCTATGGACTTCAATTGACCAACCAACCTGAAATGAATCACAGTCTATTGACTATCGATAGTTGTGATCTTTGGCACAAACCACAATTCATCATCAGTATATTTGAAGCTCTGGATTCATTGAGCACCATCATTGATCGATTGATAAACCATCATTCCCCCGCTACGCCTTCACCAAAATAAATTTTACATCTATCATCTTGCGCGGTATGATAAGATTAATCTATTAATATGAGGGACTTATATGGAAACATTAATTTTAAGTGCTAATGACTTAGTTGCAATGTCTTTTTGGATCATTTCAGCAGCTATGGTCGCCGCAACTTTCTTCTTTTATGTTGAACGTGATAGAGCCGTTGGCAAGTGGAAAACATCACTTTCTGTAGCTGCAATGGTCACAGGTATTGCTGCCATGCACTACTTCTACATGAGAAAAATATGGTTAATCACTGGCTATAGCCCAACCGTCTATCGTTATGTTGACTGGTTTTTAACTGTACCTTTGCAAATTATTGAGTTTTATCTAATTCTTACTGCGATTACTAAAGTAACCGTGAGTGTTTTCTGGCGTTTATTAATTGCATCACTTGTCATGTTATTCGCTGGCTACTTTGGTGAGCTCAACTACAAAGATCCCAACTTATTGTGGGGCTGCTTTTCTATTGGCATGCTTGGTTGGCTATACATCATTTATGAAATCTTTGGTGGTGAAGCAGGTCAAATTAATGCTAAAAAAGGTACAGCAGCATCTAAACAAGCATTCAATGGGATTCGAATGATTGTAACATTTGGCTGGGCAATTTACCCCCTAGGCTATTTGTATGGTTATGCAAATGATGGCAGTGTTCCAGTATTGAATATCATTTATAACCTTGCAGACTTTGTGAACAAAATTGCATTTGGTGTTGTTATATGGTCAGCTGCAACAAACACTGCTTCAAACAGCAAGTAATTGTATTAAATCTAATAACGCATATTTGTCTAAAGACAGATATGCGTTTTTTTTAGAACTTAACAAATGGTAAAAAAAATAGTAATTATGGGTGGTGGTCTAGGCGGCATGGCAAGTGCACTCAGGTTGCGATCCAAAGGTTATGAGGTGACGTTAGTTGAACGCTGCCATGCACTGGGTGGTCGCGCACAAGTCTATCATCATGAAGGCTATCAACATGATGCGGGGCCTACCGTCATTACAGCACCACATTTATTTGAATCACTTTGGACGTTATTTGATCAACAAATGTCAGATGATGTGACCATGCATGCCCTATCCCCCTGGTACCAATTTGTTTTTCAAGATGGGTCTCGTTTTGACTATGGCGGACAAGTTGATGATACGCTGGCGGCAATCAAAGCGTTTAACCCAGATGATGTCGATGGTTATCTAAATTTACTTAAAGAGTCTAAAAAACTCTATGACGTTGGTTTTACCAAACTCGCTGATCAACCATTTCATCAACTTAAATTTTTAATCAAACAAGTTCCAAGCATGCTCAAACTTGGCTGTCATAGAAGTGTTTGGCAATGGGTCTGTCAACATTTAAAAGATGATCGATTGAGACGTGCTTTCTCAATTCAACCCCTTCTCGTTGGTGGCAACCCTATGAATACAACTTGTATTTATGGTCTCATTCATTTCTTAGAACGAGCGCATGGCATTCACTTTCCTAAAGGTGGGATGGGCGGCCTTATCAAAGGGTTAACCAATTTAATGCAACGTGTAGGCATTGAAATTATTACAAACGCAACTGTAACCCAGTTAAACATTCGTAATCACCACATCTCAAGCATTGTTGTGAATGAACACACAAACATCCAAGGTGATTATTTTGTATCCAATCTAGATCCGCTTCATTTATATCGATCACTCATCCCAAAAGAACATCAAAATCCAGCTGTACGCTTGAAAACCAAACATGCTCACATCTCAATGGGTTTATTTGTGATCTATTTTGGCACAAAAATTAAATACCCTAATGTCAAACATCATACAATTTTATTTGGCGAAACATACGAACAATTATTAAATGACATTTTTTCAAAACTTAAGTTAAATAAAGATATTTCGATATACCTTCATAGACCTACAGCAACTGACCCTAGCTTAGCACCTCATGGCCACGATGGATTTTATGCACTCGTGCCTGTGCCTAATTTATTAGGTAATATTGATTGGTCTCACACAGGTGAGGAATTAAAAAAGCATACCCTTCAAATCCTTGAACAAAGACTATTACCCGAATTATCCAAAAACCTTACCCATTGTTTTTATAAAACACCTCATGATTTTAAAGATGATTATTTGAGTGAATATGGCGCAGGATTTTCTATCGCGCCTCGCTTTACACAGTCTGCTTGGTTTAGGTTTCATAATAAAGCGGAAGGACTCAATAATCTTTTTCTCTGTGGGGCTGGCACCCACCCAGGCGCAGGTTTACCTGGTGTCTTATCATCTGCAAAAATAGTTTCAAAACTGGTTGAAGAGAGCGAATTAGTTGATGCATAACGCAAATGACTTTCAAAAAAACTTACGCATGCACAGCTCTACCTTCTATTTTGCAAGTCTGTGGTTACCAGCGGATATTAGAAAACAAGTCGCAAAACTATATTATTTCTGCCGATACCTTGATGACTTGGCGGACAAGCCTGGCAAAGACAATCAGGAAGAAATGTCAAATATTTATGCTGATATTAAAGATGATAAACAAACACATCCCATTTCACAGCACATACAATCTATCATGAAAACTTATGGCATCCCTAACACTGTGCCACTGTCTCTCATCAATGGCATAAATAAGGATTTTAATGATGTACAAATCCTCTCAAGAAAAGAACTACTCAATTATGCTTATGAAGTTGCAGGGACCGTTGGGATCATGATGGCACATATGCTTGGTGTCCAATCACGCCGGGCTTTACACCATGCAATAGATCTAAGCATTGCCATGCAACTAACCAATATTGCAAGAGATATTTATGAGGATGCCATCCTTAATAGACGCTACCTACCAGCCCAATGGGTCAATCATTTATCACCCAAAGACATTCTATCCCCTTCCCCCAGTCAAACCATTCAGATTAACCAAGCCATGAGCCAAATAATTGCGCTTTCTGAAACATATTACCTAAGTGGCATTGCCGGCATTCGTTATTTACCTAAAAAATATCAAGCTGCTATTTTTAGAGCCGCAAAATTATACCAAGTCATTGGACACACCCTTGAATCTACTGAAACACCATTCCAAAATAAAAAGACAAAACCTAATGCATTCAAAAAAGCATCGATATTGCTTAACAGCTATCGACCTTGTTCAAATCAGATACAACATAAAGTTGCACTTCATCTAGACATCAATCATCTACCCTATACTCATGCCTCCGATTAATTCATTTGACATCATTGTGATTGGTTCGGGTTGTGCAGGCTTAAGTTTTGTTGAAGCTTTGAATCAACTGGATCAGACAAAACGTATCTTAGTATTAGAGCAAGCAACCTCATTATCAGAAATCCCAAAAAAAACTTGGAGCTTTTGGACTCAAAACCCTAATCATTTTCAACATATCCTTTGGCATGAGTGGCAATCGTGGTACATATCTACCAAAAATCAATCAGCGTTACTCAACAGTCAAAAACTCACCTATCAATCCATTCATTCGGAAAAATATTTAAACCACTGTTTGAATCACTTATCAACCAATCCAAATATCACCTTTTTATTTAATCAATCCATTACTGGGGTGACATATCCTACCCAGACCTTATGCCAGGTCCATAGCGACACTGATTGCTGGGATACTCATTGGGTGATTGACACACGCCCCCCTATGATGAAACGTGATTTTGAACTGATACAATCTTTTCGTGGTGCTTATGTAAAAACAAACACACCTCTTTTTAACCCAACACAATTTGGGTTAATGGATCAAATAAAAACCATTCATAAAACAATTCAATTTACTTACCTACTCCCCAAGGATCCTTATACTTGCCTAATTGAATCAACGGTCTTACATCCACCGAATGCAACCATTGATCTTGATGACTTATTAGAGCATGATTTAAAACGCATCTGTGACAATCACAACTTTTCAATTATACGAGAAGAACGTGGTCATTTACCCATGACTTCACACACATTTAAACAACCCAGCCACAAAAGACATATCTATGCAGGCCAAAGTGCAGGCGCACTTCGTCCAAGCTCAGGCTATGGGTTTATACGCATACTCAATTGGGCTCATTACGCTGCTCAATCATATCATTTGAAAAAGTACATTCCTAAGCCTAATTATAATCGAGGCATCATGCATCGCATGGATAAAATTTTTTTGAATGTTTTAACACAAACACCAGAAATAGCCCCAACCTTATTCTTATCTCTAGCCAACAAGTTAAACGGTGATGAATTTGCAATGTTTATGATGGATCAACCAAACATCCATATTTGGTTGAAAATAATGCATGCACTACCTACCAGAACGATGATAAAAGGCCTTATAAAAAAAAGAGTTCCTCATGTCGTTTGAAGCTAAATTAATACCATTGTTCTTTGCTCTATTTATTATTAATGCCTGTTATCCTTTGTTAACACCAAGCCAAATCATCATTATTCAAATGTTTTTTTTGATAACCATTGGACTTTTTCACGGCGCATATGATTTTCATTATGCAATGATTACCTTGCCACTTAGATCATTTAAAAATCAGCTGATTTTTATTAGCCAATATATGCTAATAGCCTTTTTATTTAGCCTCTTTTGGCTCTACTTCCCCAATATTGGCTTTGTGATTTTCTTTTGGATTGCTTGCATCCATTTTGGTCAAGACTGGTGCTCTAAAAGAAATAATTTTCTTCAAATGAGTTATGGTTTTAGTATTCTAGCGATTAGTTTTCACACCCATACCATTGTCACCCAGGAAATTTTAACGCTTTATTTTCCAAACCTTTCCCTTAAGCTCGTTTATGCAATTATGCAAACCACACCATTTTTTATAAGCGCAAGTTTATACCACCTAGCAACCTCAAAAAAATGGGAGGCATTGATTATCTGGGTATCTTTTTTATTTTTAGGGTTATATTTAGAACCTTTCAGTTTTTTCGCATTATATTTTTGTGGCTTTCATAGTCTGAAACATATTAGACACATGCGAAAAGTACTTCACTCAGTCAAACATCATGATGTCATGGCTGGGATGCTATGGCTTATCACAACAATGATTTTTTTGGTGGGATACCTATATGACCCTTCTGTAATAAAGCATTATCCTATCAATACATACCTCATACTATTGGCAGGCTTAACCATGCCTCATATGTGGCTCCACCAGATTCAATCACACAATCACTAAGGTATGCGCACGATACCTTGGCAACAAAAGCACTATTAGACAACCTATAAATAGACAAAGGTATATGACAAAACCTAGTAAATCCATCTTTAAGAACAAGGTTAAAATTGCAGCTGCTAAAAATGAGCAGCCAAATTGTAATGAACCAAACACTGCATTCCCAGTGATTGGCGCAAGCTTAGCAACTTCAACAAACACATCCACTGAAAAAATAATTAATAAGGCATTGGCTGTGATGTTTAAAACCATACAACCCATTAAATATGTAAATAAGCCATCGTATCTTAATGCAACCATTAAAGCACCTACACTTAAAACCAAACACACGATGCCAAGCCTGATCAATCGTGGTGCGCTGTGATCATTTAGAACATAAGGCATTTTAAATCGCACACATGCATCTACCCCTTTCATACCACTCAAATACAAGCCTAATAACCATATGGGCATATGATGATGCATGGTTAAATAAATGGAACTAAACATAACTTCACACATTGGCAATGAACCCATAAAACCAGCCAATATAATGGCATTAATTTTCTTTGGCTGTTGATATAAAAAAGATAGCCCTTGCTTGTAATCTTCCCATTGCCATTGAGTACATTTTAATTGTTGTGTCCATTGAGACAAGGTTGGATACATGAAAAGCAAACCTAACACACATAACCACTGCACCGATTGCCAGCCAAAAAATAAAATGACATAACTAGCCATGCTTGGTGCAACAATGGCCATCATGGCATGAAACCCAAGCATTGCACCAACAGCAAACTGATAACCTTTGACAATGTTTTTTTCGGTTTGTTCGATGGTGATACGCGTTAAAATAATTAGGCCACCCGCACTTAACCCCATCAATAAACGGCACACAAATACTTGCTCATAAGTTTTTACAAAAAAACAAATTATGCTGGCAAATACCCCCAGCCACCACATGGTTCGTATGACAGTCTGGATGTTTAAATAAATTAATATGATGGGCATGCAAAACTCTGCTATCATTGCAGCACCCAAGAATATCGTTACTAATAAACGTACTTGACTAACAGGCACATCAAAATTTAAAATTATTTGAGATAATACAGGGTTGAAAACCTCAAACATAAATAACGATAAAGCGTAAACAATACCATAATTTCTATAGGGATTTTTAAAGACCATAAGTGTTTTTTCTCAAATTATGAATTCAATTTTAAATCAGTTACAATCCTTAGACAAGGAAAGGATTTTCACATGGCATTCTCTGACATTCTAAGCGCACTGACCCTGGCATTAAATGAAATTAATACCAACCTACCCTTTTTATTTTTTTGGCTATGTTTAGCATGCATGGTTTTAGTTGCTAATTTTTTTCTTGCAAATATTTTATTTGTGTTTGGTTTGTTACCTAGGCACGCACTAGGCTTAATTGGTATTTTTACGAGTCCATTGGTCCATGGGAACTTTCAACACCTTTTTATGAATGCCATTTTTTACTTAGGCCTTGGCGGGCTGGTACTTAGCCAAGGGCTAGATACATTTATTTCAGTCAGTCTATTAATCA